>JAPOQA010000017.1 GCA_026710945.1 Chloroflexota bacterium | reverse complement strand
TGGACTTCAAGGGACATTTCGTCATGCAGCAGAACCGCTGTCATCCCCTCACTCTCCTGGACGATCATGCCCGCTTCAACCTCGCCTTGCAAGCCTGTGCCAACGAGCGGGGAGAGACGGTCCAAGACCGCCTCACCACTGCCTTTCGCCGCTACGGCCTGCCCCAGGCCATGCTCATGGATAACGGCTCCCCCTGGGGCAACGACAGCGGACAGCCCTTCACCCCCCTTACCGTCTGGCTCATGCAGCTGGGCATCTCCGTGCGCCACAGCCGTCCTTACCATCCCCAGACCCTGGGGAAACTCGAACGCTTCCACCGCTCGCTCAAAAGCGAACTGCTGGCAGGAACCACCTTCGCCGACCTGGAGCACTGCCAGCGCGCCTTCGACACCTGGCGCAGCTTCTACAACTTGGAACGCCCGCACCATGCCCTCGATCTCGACACTCCCGTCAGCAGATACACGCCGAGCCCGCGCCCTTTCCCTGAGACCTTGCCTGCCCTCGACTACGCTCCTGACGACCACGTGCGCAGCGTCGATGTCTCCGGTCGCATCTCCTTCCAGGGCAGACGGCTCTGTGTGGGCAGGGCCTTCACACACAAACAGGTCGCACTTAGACCCACCCCAACCGACGGCGTTTGGAATGTATACTTCTCAATACAACGCATAAAATCCATAGATCTCAGAGAACAAAATGTGTAACCTATCTACCCGAACACCTGTTACCTATCAGCCCAGTCTGTACAGGGGAGAGGGCTGGGGTGAGGGGTAGTGGACGCCAGAGCGGCTCGCCTACGATCTCTCGGCAGAGCTGCGGAGAGATCATCAGAAGACATGGTCGTAGCGAGACGGAGAACGAGGGGCGACCAATGGCAAGTCCGCAGCAGTAACGAGAGAACCCGGCAGAGCGCAGGTATCAATTCCAGCAAGATTCCTAGACTCCACTTGCCCGCAATGGCGCTCGCAGACCGAGATTCGCCGTCAGCGACTTTGACACATATGGTGACCGGGCTTGGCTTTCTTGAAATCCGCTCCTGAGACACGTATACTATAGTTAATCATACGTATACGTACTAGAAAGACGCGACGACAGTATGAAACGGAAACTTACCATTACAGTGGACGCCGACCTCTTGCCGGCGGCCAAGCGCTATGCCCGTTCGCGCGGTGTGTCCCTTTCGTCGCTGGTCGAGCAGTCTCTCAGGGCAATGGCAGGTGAGGAATCGCCGTCATTCTCCGAGCGATGGCGCGGCAAGTTTCAGGCGGCGGAGCGTGATGACGACCCGCGCTACACTGCGCTGGCCGAAAAATACCTCCGGTGATACTTCTCGACACAGACGTGCTCATAGACGTCGCCCTGGACAGGCGCCCTCACGCCGACCCGGCAGCAGAACTTCTCGACCGGATCGAGCATGGCGCTGAGGCGGCCTATGTCGCATGGCACTCTCTCTCGAACCTCTATTACCTGGTGGCTCCAACGCTGGGAGACGTGAGCACGCGCGACTTCATCGTCGAGCTTACGCGCTTCGTGGCGGTGGCCGCGACCGACACGGCAAGCATCCGCTACGCCGCCGCGCTCCCCATGACCGATTTCGAGGATGCCATGCAGGTGGCTGCCGCCCGCGCCTGCGGGGCCAGACACATTGTCACGCGGAACGTGAAAGACTACGCACGCTCTCCCATTCGTGCGGTCGCTCCCCATGATGCGCTCGGAGAGTTGTTCTGACATCCAGTCAGTCGCTCCCAATTACATCCTGCGTGCTCACATTCGCCTCGCCGGTCACAAGCGATGTAGCTTGAGACCGGTGCCAAAGCGCTCCAATCAATATGCTATGCTAAGGGCGCCGATCGATCTCCGCGCGAAAAGCTCAGGCACGCTTTGCGGTTTGTTGAATGTCCAATCTAATCCCTGCAATTGACGCCAGTCCGCGTCTCGCCAATTGGCAATGGACCCGCAACGGCGTGAGCACAGAGAGGCAGAGGAAATTCCATGGAACGTATCTGGCTGCGGTGGTGGGGGTGTGGGGCGTTTGACGTGCGCTTTGGCGACGTGAATATCGCCTTCGATCCGTATCTCTTTGGGCAGAACCTGGACAACGCCCAGCCGATTTACGACTACATCTTCATCAGCCACGAGCACTTCGACCATTGCCATCCCAAGACGCTGCGCAAGCTCTGCCAGGGCGAGCGGTTCAAGCGGTTGTTCGTGCCGCCGGGCGCCTTGTGGCCGGACGAGCCGATTGACGAAAAGTACGGCGACGCGGCGTTTTCCCGCGACCTTCCCATCACCAAGCACGTGGCGGCCGACAAGATACAGGTGATGTATCCCAAGCACCAGAACGAACTGCAGCGGGGCAGGCCCTGGGCGGGCACGGTGCACGAACGGGAGTTTCCCGGACCGGACGAGCTGGACCTCGGCCCGCTGCACGTGGAGACTATCGAAAGCGGGGAAAACCAGCGGCCTGACCTGCCGAACCTCGGTTTTCTCGTCACGCACAAGGCTTTAGACGTCTCGTTCCTGCACATTGGTGACGCGTGGGCGGCCTATCCCGCCATGCAGGCCTTGCGCGGGCGGGTGGACTTTGCCATTCACATGAAACTCGGCCTGACGCCGACAACCTCGGACAACCAAACGACTGAACTCGAGGACTTTGTGGACTACATACGGCCCCACGCCCTGATCCCGGTGCACTATCGCACCGACCGCAAGTCGGATCCCGTGCCGGAAGGGCATTGGCCGCCAAACGCCAGCGACGTGGGGGCATTCATCGAGTACTATCATGAGAAGGTTGGCGCGCAGACGCGGGTGCTGCCGTTTACGGCGGGCATCGAGTATGCGGTCACGCTGCCGGAGAAGCGTGTGGAATGGCAGTGGGAGTGGGTGAACACGTGGGACGTGCCGCCGTGGCGTGAAGGGTAGCCGGACAACGGACGCTTGCCGTGACCTTGGCTGTTTGTTTCACGTGAGACATCCCGCCGCACGGCACACAGCAGCCAAGCGAGACTCCGGCAAACCCAGCGTGCCTGTCTAGTGCGCATGCCAATTCCACCGCGCCGGCCCGGCAGTATGTTTCACGTGAAACAATTGCCTGGACCGCCGCATCGCTGCTACAAGGACATGCCGAGTAGTTCACAAAGCGGGATCCCACCAGTTCGCTGCGCTGCCGCGCGGCCCGGGCTCGCCGTTTCACCTGATTTGACCGGCCTGCACGTCTGCTAGTGGGCCAAAGGACGCACCGTGTATCTCACCGCGCTCTCCCTTACGAACTTCCGCAACTATCGTGCCGTCGAACTTCCCCTCGCCCCGGGACTTACAATTTTTTCCGGTCCGAACGGCGCGGGGAAGTCGAATATCCTCGAGGCCATTCACTGCCTGGCAACCGGCCGCTCTTACCGCGCCCGCTCCGATACTGAATTGCGCAGCTTTGCGCCCGATCCGGAGCGTCCCTACACGCGCGTCGCCGGCGACGTGGCCGCCGGCGATCTCACGACCACGCTGGAAGTCATCTGGGCTGCCGAACAGGACCAAGCGGCCGGCTTTAGCAAGCGCATCCGCATCGGCGGCGCGCCTCGCCGCGCCTCCAGCCTGCTGCAACACCTGCACGTGGTGCTGTTTACGCCCCACGACATCGGCCTGGTGGACGGCGCGCCGAGCATCCGCCGCCGGTATCTCGACTACTTGCTCAGCCGCATCGATCCGAGCTATCTCCGCACACTGCAAGGCTATGAGCACGTCATGGCAGAGCGCAACGCCTTGCTGCGCGCGCTGCGGGAGGGAGCAACCCGCGACCGGCGGCAACTGGAAGCCTGGACTCAAGAGCTTACCGCCTTGGGGGCAACGCTCATGGCATTGCGTACGGTCTACACGGCCCATGTGGCGGAACCCTTGACGGCCTATTTCACGTCGCTGACGGGTTTTGGCGGCGAACGGAGGCCCTCAGGCTCTGGAGCAGAATGCGCCGGCGCCGGGCAGTCTTTGCAAGGCCCGGACGTACAGACGCGTGCAGTAGAGCGAGACCCAGAGAAGGCTGAAGGCGACCCGCGCACCGCGAGCCTGCAATTGCGCTACGAATCCACGGTGCCGCTGCCGTCAGGGCCCCCGCATTGCGACGAACTCCGTACCAGCGCACTGCCTCAGGCGTGGCTCACTGAGATTCAGACGGCCTTTGCCGCCGCCCTGACCGAGCAGGCGCCCCGCGAACAGGCCCAAGCAGTAACGGTGGTCGGACCCCATCGCGACGACCTCACGTTCCTGCGCGGCGACCATCCCCTGGCGGCCTACGGTTCCCGCGGCGAACAACGGCTCGCGGCGCTCACCCTCAAGCTTACGGAAATAGCTCTGCTGCACGCGGAATCCGGTGAGTGGCCGGTGATTCTGCTCGATGACTTCCTCTCCGAACTCGATGCCCAACGCCGCCGGCACGTCCTCGCTTCACTCGCCCCCAACGTCCAAGCCTTCGCCACCACCTCCGACCTCCAGCAATTTTCGCAGGACGTCGTGGATGGCGCCCACGTTTTGCACGTCGGCGACGATTCTATTGAGCCCGCGCAGTAGAGCCCGCCGCAGACACCATCCCTCCTCACACATTCCTTCATCACACACGCCTATCCGGTTCTATCGGGTTACAGTGGGTTATATGGAGGTCTCCCCAGCGAAAATGAGAAATTCTCGCGCCACCGGGTGTGGGCAGACAGCGGTCTCTTTGAGTGGCTGGGTTGTCCGAGCAGGCAGAACGTAACCTAGATGTAATTGCCGATTCCGGGGATAGGGTGGGCCACGGCGAAGTCTCGTACGGGGCGCCTGCCGTAGACAGTGCGCCGCACAGTGTATAATCACTTCAAATTGAGCACGGATAGCGTTCACACAGATAAGGAATACGCATGGCAAGCAAGCATTTCACGGTTCACGCCGGCAATCATGATCGGAACGAGTGCCCGGTTTGGGCGGCCGCTGACGGGCTGGACCCCACGGCAAGCTACATTGTGAGCGACGAAGAGACCGGCGCCGAATTGCCCGCGCAAGTCGTGCCGGGCTGCTCCGGCGCTCACCTCGTCTGGGTATTGCCGTCCCAGGCCGCGGGCACATCACGTTCGTACACCGTGCAGGAAGGCACAGCGCCGGGCGGCGTGGCGGTGGCGGAGGGCGAGCACGGTGTGGACGTGCACATGAACGGCGCGCTCTTCACCTCCTATCGCTATGCGCCGCCGGTGGTGAAGCCCTATCTCTATCCGGTTATTGGTCCCACCGGCGAGGGCATGACCCGCAACTACCCCATGATTCCCGACGTCCCGGGAGAAAAGCACGATCATCCGCACCACAAGTCAATCTACGTCTCCCACGGCGAGGTGAGCGGCGCCGACGTGTGGAGCGAAGTAGAGGGCCACGGCTACCAGCGGCACGTGACATTCTTGCCTGCCTATGGCGATAGCGGCGAGCACGTGAGCGGCCCGGTATTGGGCGCAATCCGCTCGCGCAACGACTGGACAGGGTCGGACGACCAAAAGGTGGTGGAAGACGAGCGGCGCTTTACGTTCTACCCCCTGGCCTCTGGCGCCCGTTTGATTGACGTGGACATCACGTTCCGCGCCACGGCGGGCCCGGCGCACTTTGGCGATACGAAAGAGGGTGGCATCATCTCGCTGCGGGTCGCTACCAGCATGGATGCTTCAGACGACGGCCGCATGGAGAACGCCGTTGGCGGCATCGGCGAAGCGGAGTGCTGGGGCAAGCGGGCGCAGTGGCTCGACTATACGGGGCCGGTAAAGGGCGAGACCCTGGGGTTTGCCGTCTATGACCATCCCACCAGCTTCCGGCATCCGACGTACTGGCACGCGCGCAACTACGGGCTCTTTACCGCCAATCCGTTTGGCCTGCACGACTTCTACGCCAACCCTGGCATAGACGGCAGCCACGTGCTGCCCGAGGGCGGTCTGCTGCGCTTCAAGTACCGCATCTACGTCCACGCCGGTGACACCGCTACCGCCCAGGTCGCGCAACGCTATCACGACTACATCACCCCGCCGGAGGTTGCTTTAGCGGAGTGAGTCCGAAGTGTCTGGGACGTCTGGATCCTTATAACTTTGCCCGCGGTGGCGTGGTTGGCACGTCGGCTCGGTGACGGCAGGATGAGTTTGCTAGCTTTGGCGGCCATGGGTGTCGTGTCCGGACTGCTCGCCACCGTGGGGCTGCAATGGCCGGCCCTCGTCATTGCCGCCTTATTCGGCGTGTTCACCGCCGGCATGCTGCCCTTGCACAGTGTTGTGCAAGCGGAGACCCCCGACTTCTTGCGCGGACGGGTACTAGCCAACCTTACAATGATCAAGATGCTAGTTATGGCCGGTTCCGCGCCATTGCTGCAGGCCCTCATCGAACTCACGAGCGCCACCCCGGTTTTCCTTGCGACCGGACTTGCCGTCCTGGTCTCTGGAGTTGTTCTCCTCTTCTTCAGAGAGCCAAGGGAAGTCCGGCTTGTCGCGCCCAAGTGAGCGTTTTCGGTTGACAGGACCTGGAATACGACATTACATGGCTGTCCGCCAAGACCGGATTTGACACCCTTTTGTGCAATGGTGCACAATCTTAATTTGGTGACGTGTTCTAGTACTAGTGCAGAAAGAAGGAGATGTTAATGAACACTAGCACCTTGATTAGTGGCATCACCCGCCGCAAGATGCTTGGTGGCTTTGCCGTCGGGGCCGGTGCTGTGCTCGCCGCTGCGTGCGGTGGCGCGACGACGACCATGATGGAAGACGAAGCGCCCAAGGAAGAGATGGAAGAGAAGCAGGCCGAGGCGGCGCCAGCGCCTCCCGAAGAGGTCAATATCCTCTACCTCACCTATACGCGTCCGGCCCGCAACGAGGCCGAGCAGGCGCTGTATGGCGGGTTCCAGGAAGCCAACCCCGGCATCAACCTGGACATCAAGATCGTGGATGGCGGCGGCACCGGCGTGCGCCAGAACATCCCGATTCTCTTCGCCGCCGGCACGCCCGTGGATCTCTTTGAGAATACCTGGGGCACCTGGCTGCAGTTCGTGGATGGTGATCTGATCGCTCCGCTGTCCCCGCTGATGGCGCGCGATGGCATCGATCCCTATGAGGCGTTCATCGCCGAAGGCGTGGACTTCGTCTCAAACCAGGGCGTGACGTGGGGTTTCCCCGCCAGCATGTCCGTGGACACGTGGGCCTACAACAAGAACATCTTTGATGAGGCAGGCGTGCCGTATCCGCCGTCCGATCCGGACGACCCGAGCTGGACGATGGAAGCGTACATCGACGCTATGGAGAAGCTCACCAAGGGTACCGAGCAGTTCGGTATGCGCCGCGGTTACACCGGTTTCAACACCTTTGGCATCGGTGACGGCACCTTCTTCGGCGGCCTGGCCTGGGACGCCGAGAACAACAAGGCGACCATGAACAATGATCACTACGTCCAGGGCATCAACTTCTGGATCGACATTGTGGACAAGTTCCGTGTGATGCCGACTGCCGATGAGCATACCGCGATCGTTGGCGGCAGGAGCGGTCACCCGTTCTTCACCACCGGCGCTTTTGGTATCTCCGTGATGTTCGTGGTACCGCCGGAAGCCAAAGAAGCTGCATTCGACTGGGGCATTGGCGCGTTGGCGTACACGGGCGAGCCGCCGAACCATTCCGGCCGCCACTACACGCACGCGGCCTTCGCGGGCAACACCGATCACATCGACCAGACGTGGGAAGTGATGAAGTGGTTCTTGGCTGGCGAGAACGGCCTCACCTATCTCGAGGTGACCGGCCACGTGGTAACGCCTATGCTGCACCTCTTCGACAAGGCCAAGACACACTGGGAAGCCAAGTACGACGGCAAGGTGGACGGCACCACGTACTTCCTGGAGGCAACGCACACGCCGCAGTCCGGTCACGGTATGTTGAAGTACTCCAACTTCTACGATATCCGCGACGTGCTGCAGCCGGTCTATAACAGCGTGCGCGCACGCGAGGCTTCGATCGAGGAATTCCTGCCTTTCGCAGAGAAGACCATCAACGAGGACCTCAAAGTCGAGTAGGACAGGGACCGGCATCCAAACGCTCGTTGCTACGAGCACGTGGATCAGTTCGACAGAGAAGGAGGGTCACCCACTGGGTGACCCTCCTTTCGTCTATCCTAAACGCGGCATTAGCAGAATTGGAATTTGACTGTCGGGAGAGAAATTTACAACGTTCGCCCAAACGCGTACGGTGGCTCCTCGGTAAGTCATTCTTGTAAGCGTTGACTAATTCGTTGACAGAATCCTCTCCCCAAATGGCAGTGTAGACCGTACATGTCATTCCGAGCGGAGCGTCGAACAGGGTTCGCGGAATCTAGGGCCAATGCCACATGTCGCGCAGAAGGCTCAGCATCTTAGATTGGGAATTATATACCAAAGTAAACGGCTTGCCAATAGAGAAGCCCCCACAACGCTGTGGGGGCTTCTTGTGCTTGACATGGTCTAGGACACTAGACCAATAGCTGCAAGGTCTACCTCCTCATGGCCATTACTCTCAGGGTTTGCGGTAGGCTTAGACTCCTCCAGTGCCCACATACCCTTGCCTACATTCACAAAGCGGGTATCCCGGCTAAGGTAGGTTCCCAAGTTGTTTGCGGGCTTGGACCCACCAACGTGCAAACCATAAGACTCAACTCGCTTCAGAATCTCGCTACGATGCAAAGGGCTTTCTTGCTCCAAGATCGTGTGCACGACATCTGAAACCTCGTCGGCAAACGAGGATGCCTTTTTGACAGCATCCTCGCGCTCTTCATTGATGCGTATCATGCCGCGCACGATTCGTAAGTCTTCTTCGTTCTTGCAAATCTGCGCTTCTAGGTTTTTCTCGATAGAGCGCAATGCTCTGTCAAGCGATCGCTTGGTCAACATTCTTCGTCCTCCCTGTGAAAAGTTTGTCATGGGTAATCCTGCAAGCGCCGCAATCGTATTTGTTATTCTATTGACTTGTGCGGCACAGGATTACAATACTTAAATTGTGCGGAGGCCGTGGCGGGTGTCGAACCCGCGTTTCCCGAGTAGCAGTCGGGCGCCTTGACCATCTTGGCTACACGGCCCTTTGTCTATTGCGATCCCGTCTCCGAGCGCGGAACTCTCTACCAGGAGCTTTCTAGCCGCGCAAGGGGACGGTTTCGCCACGTTAAGGATACCAAAACCAGCGCAATGTCGCATACTTTAATTGACATTTTGCTGGCGAAAGTAAACGAAAATCGCCAGAAATCCCCTGACCTCTGTTTACTCTGCTGCTATAATTAGAGAGTAGGAATTGAGCAGCGAATGAGGATAACGATGGCGAAGAAAGCACCTGGCAAACACTACCGCAAGGGTATCTCCCTACTCGATCTGTACGAGATGTTCCCCAGTGATGAAACCGCCGAACAGTGGTTTGTCAGCGAGCGATGGCCGGACGGACTGCGCTGCGCCTACTGCGAAGGCGAGCGCGTGGCAGCTAAGGGCAATCATCCTACCATGCCTTACCATTGCTCCGATTGCCGCAAGTTCTTCTCAGTCAAGACCGTCACGGTGATGCAGTCCAGCAAAATTGGCTATCGCAAGTGGGCGCTCGCCATGTACCTCATGACTACCAGCGTCAAGGGCACGTCCAGCATGAAGCTACACCGCGATATCAACGTGACGCAAAAGACCGCTTGGCACATGGCCCACAGAATCCGCAGGGCGTGGGACAGCGAGATTGAGCCGTTCACCGGAACCACAGAGATTGACGAAACGTACGTAGGCGGCAAGGAACGCAACAAGCACGCATCCAAGAAGCTGAACGCGGGGCGCGGTCCGGTAGGCAAAACGCCGGTGATTGGTGCCAAAGAGCGGGAATCCAACAAAATCGCGGCAAGCTCAATTCATGGCACGGACAACGAAACGCTAGAGGGTTTCGTCAATGAGAAGGTGAAAGCTGGCTCAAAAGTCATTACCGACGATCACGGCGGCTATCGGGGACTGGGCAATGTAGAGCACGAGACTGTCCGGCATTCCGCAAAAGAGTACGTGCGTGAGCAAATTCACACCAATGGGATTGAGTCGTTCTGGTCAATGCTCAAGCGCGGTTACGTGGGAACATACCACCACATGAGCGTGAAGCACCTAGACCGCTACGTGACCGAGTTTGCAGGCCGCCACAATGACCGACCGTCGAACACGATAGACCAAATGCGCCACATGGTGCAGAATATGCAGGGCAAGAGACTTCGCTACCAGGACTTGATTGCGTAGAATACAAGAACCCCCGCGTCGTTGCGGGGGTTCTTTGCTGTTTTAGCTCTAGCCAATGCTACCCAAGCATTAGGAGTAGCTTGTCTCTGAGGACAACTGCTAGCACTTGCCTGACAGAGATCGTGTCAGTGCCACGCTGGTAAGCAAGCTTTGCAGTATCCCTTTCCCACCGCTGCGGCAATTTGTTAAGCACATACTGTTGACAGAACTCATAGACCTCGAATTCCTCTTTTCCGCGTACTTGGCCCAGCACTTTAGGTGCTGTCTCTTGCGCAAAGGTATCAGCTTTGACTTCTCGCGCAATCTCCTTGCCAACATCTGTCAAAACGACAGGGCTTGCACCTTGCACAGCAGCGGGAGAATCGCTACGCCGCGAAAGAATAAAGGCATCAATCCTTGTCGTTAGGTTTGTAATCTGTTGAGCCAATTCCCCAATTCTACTTTCCACACTGGAAATCTTAGTGTCGATAGCCCCTGTCCACTTTACAAAACCGAATCCCTTTGTGACAATCAGCACTAATATTCCGCCTGCTACTGCGGCGACTATTCTGCCAATGTCGATCCATTCAGGCATGTCCCCTCGCTCCTACCCTGGCTGTCAGGTAGGTCTCCATGTTGGTTCGCATTACCTTTCTCCTTTTCGATACCCATTATCGACACCCATCTATAATCAGTATACACTACTGTTAGTAGTTGACCGTGTCAACCATCCGGGCCGCTACAAGTGAAGTGTCAAGACATAAGAAAGGCTTTAACGTGGGCAAGTCCAAAGCGACTAGCAAAGCCAAGGTGGGAAGACCTGTCACTAAGACAATGCCACAGCGCATAGACGCGCCGGTCAAAGACGTGGCCCGTGCTGTGCTCAAGACTAAGCCGCCGAAGAAGAAGTAGGCGAGCACAGTCATGACACCACAAACACTCTATTACGGTGATTGCCTTGACTGGATGCGCAAGTGGCCGAGTGAATGCGTTGACCTAATCTATCTTGATCCCCCGTTCAATTCCAACACAGACTATAACATCCTCTTTGGCACAGAGAATAACGTTCCTGCCCAAATGCGGGCGTTCACCGATACTTGGCATTGGGACGACAAAGCCGCCGAGCGCACGAATGCAGTCCTCAATGCCGTAGCGCATCCTGCGCACCAAGTCATTCACGGCCTGCATGTCATGCTTGGTGAGTCGGGGATGCTTGCCTACCTCACCTATATGGCGGAGCGACTTACAGAAATGCAGCGTCTCTTGAAACCTACCGGCAGTATCTATCTTCATTGCGATCCTTACGCTTCACACTACCTCAAAGCGGTTATGGACTCGGTGTTTGGAAATGGGAACTTTCGTCGCGAGGTCATTTGGCAGCGATCACTTTCTCACGGAGGAGCTAGCAACTACAATTCGGTTCACGATACGATCCTTTACTATTCTAAGACCGGAAAGGTGCAGTGGAATCCTCAATACCAACCCCATGATCCGAGCTACATTGAGAGTCACTACAGACTCGTAGATGAAGATGGAAGACGTTATCAGCTTGTCGCTGCACACGGGTCTGGGTCAGGCCCGGCTCGAAGATTTGGCAATAGGCTACTTGATCCCCCTCCTGGGCGTCATTGGGCATGGGATCAAAACAAGATTGACGATCTCATGACCAAAGGTCGGATAGTCTTCACAAGAAACAACATGCCTCGCTATAAGCGTTACCTTGAAGACACACCTGGAAAACCGACCACCGATGTATGGTTCGACATTCCACCAGTGAACTCACAAGCCAAAGAGCGTCTAGGCTACCCGACACAGAAGCCCCGCGACTTGCTGGCTCGCATCATCAAAGCTAGCTCCAACCCTGGTGATCTTATCCTAGACCCCTTTGCAGGATGCGGAACCACCATTGACGCAGCCGAGCAATTAGGTAGACGTTGGGTAGGTGTAGACATATCCTCTTTTGCCATAGACCTCGTGCAAGAGTATCGCTTGAAGCCGCTAGGCGTGACAGCTCACATTGAGGGTATTCCCGCAGACCTTGCCTCAGCTAGACGGCTTGCGGAACTCAATCGCTTCGACTTCGAATCCTGGGCAATTTACTTGGTGCCTGGATTGGTGCCGAACAAAAGAAAGACAGGAGACGGCGGCATAGACGGACGTGGCATGATGCTTGTAGAGCCGGACAATACGAAGTCAAGGCTAGTGTTGGCACAAGTCAAAAGCGGACACTTCTCGCTATCGCAATTGCGCGACTTCATAGGCGTGGTAGGTATGGAAGATGCCGCCCTTGGCCTGTTTATCACGCTAGAAGCTGTTTCTACTCCAAGTGCACAAAGCGACGTTGCTAGGATGGGCAATGTGGTGATAGGAGCGGAGCGCTACCCGCGTGTTGGACTATGGTCGATTCAGGAATACTTTGATCGACGTAGACCGCATGTACCACCTATGTTAGACCCGTTCACCGGCAAGCCTATGACACAGCCGGGATTGCCGCAAATGGAGTACACGCTCTAGTACGTCTGTTTACTTTGGTATATAATTCCCCTTAGATTCCTCACGCCGCTGCGCTTTGTTCGGAATGACATGCGTACTATGCTTGTATAGTCCTGCGTAGAGTTGCTTTTTCTCAAATCTGTCAACGAATTACCTGACATCTACAGGAATGATGGAATTGGAGAACCTTAATCTTCGGCAGTGCATTCGGACCGGGTATGCTGTCAACGAACTTGCCAACACGTACCATTTCGAGCGGGCGCAACGAACATAGGTGTCGATCGGGCGCAATCAGGTTCCGCCACTCTGCGTTGACGAGTTTTCCATTGGTAGCACCGCGCCAAGCGGTCACGACACTCGAAATGTGGTTGCCTGCCAAGGTGGGGACCTCCTGCGCGCGTTGCGTGCCAAAGCAACCCGGCAGAGGTCTACGTCGAGTGAGTTAGGTGCGGGAGTCGACCCAAGTCGAGGCCGGACTGCGTCCGCGAGACTTACTCATGCAACCTCCGCGTATCATTTCTCTTAGTCATCTGAGGTTTGATGCGGGCTTAATTCGCTGGTAGACTGCAACGAACCGCATTACGCGGTTGTGGTGCGTGGGTAGTGCGAGGCAACGCATGGACTCATCACTCTTTCAGCTCGAAGGCAAGGCGGCGCTTGTCGTGGGCGGCGGCCAGGGCATGGGCGAAAGCACGGCAATGTTCCTCGCCCGCGCCGGCTGCGGGGTTGCCGTCGCCGACGTGTTGAAGGAGCGTGCCGACCGCGTCGCCAACGCTGTCGCCGATCTCGGCCAAACCTCGGCCTCGATCGTGGGCAACGTGCTCGACGATAGTCAGGTCAAGGAGGTCGTTACGCGCGCCGAGCGTGAACTTGGCGGCCTTGATGTGCTGGTAACCATCGTCGGTCAAGCGTCATTCAATTCCCTCCTCGACATGACGCCGGAGCAGTGGGACTTAGATCATAGCAGGAACCTGCGTTATTTCTTCATGACGGCGTGCGACATTCGTGTAGTTCCATAAGTAGGATGCCGTGAAAACGATTGACGGCGTGACCCATGAACCGGACGAGTCCTGTTCCCTAGGGCTGACGCTTGGTGTGGGGTTTCAGGGCGTCCTGCTCTCCTTGCCGCCAACCGTGCTGACCATGTTGCTATTCGCTCGTGCGTCGGGACTGGGTGACGGCTACGTGACGTGGTCAGTTTTGGCGGCGGTTGCCGTCAGCGGCATCGCCACCGCACTCCAGGCGGCGCGATTCGGTTCTATCGGCGGCGGCAACATCTTGATGGCCGGCGCGGCCCCCAGCTATCTTGCTATCGCGCTTCTGGCGTTAGATCAAGCGGGCCCGGCTACGCTCGCCACGCTATTGGTCGTTTCATCACTGTTCCAATTCGGCTTGGCGGCATCGCTGCCGCGTCTGCGCCGCATCATTACGCCGGTGGTCTCCGGCACGGTAATCATGCTGATTGCGGCAAGCGTCTTACCGCTTACGGTAAATAGGCTCGAGCAAGTCCCAGAAGGCGCGCCCGCGTTGGCTGCACCGGCCGTGGCCGCCATCACGTTGCTCGCAGTCGCGGTGTTGGGGCTGCGCGCGACGGGTGCGCTGCGTCTTTGGACTCCGCTTATCGGCGTGGTGGTAGGGTGCGTTGCATCAGCCTTGTTTGGCATCTACGATCCCACGAGCTTCCTTGAGGCGCCGTGGATTGGCGTGCCCGAGCTATGGCTGCCGGGCTTTGATATCTCGCCGGGCGTGGAATTTTGGGCCCTGCTCCCCATGTTTTTGATTGTGTCCATATCTGGCGCAATCAAGGCGGTGGGCTCCAGCGTTGTGTTGCAGCAGGTCTCATGGCGGGAGCCGCGGGTGACCGACTATCGCCGCGTGCAGGGAACGGTCAACGCCAACGCAATCGGCTCGGTGCTCTCGGGGTTCCTGGGCGTATTGCCCACTGGCACCTACGCCGCCACCAGTGTATCGCTCACCAACTTCACCGGTGTGGCCGCACGGACGGTCGGCTACACCATTGGGATCATGCTGATCGTGCTTGCGCTCCTGCCCAAGCCCATGGCACTCCTCCTCACGGTGCCTAACGCGGTCACCAGCGCGTACATGCTCATGCTCATGGGCTTGCTCTTCGTGGAAGGTTTACGCACGGTGATGCAGGACAGTCTCGACCAGCGCAAGGTGCTCATCGTGGCGCTCTCGCTTGCGGTAGGCATCGGTTTGCAGAGCGAGAACGTGATTACGCAGGTCGTTGACGGCGCCTGGGGGTTGGTGCTGGGCAACGGTTTGATCGTGGGCGCCATCACCGCGCTCTTGCTGACGACCTTCATCGAACTCGTGGCCCCGCGCCGCCGGCGGCTTGAAATCGCGTTGGACATCAGCGCACTGCCGCGCCTCGATGAATTCCTGACGCAGATAGCCGCCAAACTGGGCTGGAATGACGCGTCGGCGAACCGGTTGCGTTTGGTGGGCGAGGAGGCGCTGTCGAGCTTGCTGGGAGACGAACATGAGGAAGGCGCGAGACGCCTGATCGTGCTGGCGCGTCCGGGCACGGGCAGGGTCGAGCTTGAATTCATGGCGGTGCTGGAAGAGGAGAACATCGAAGATGCGCTCGCCTACATGAGCGAACAGTCCGGCGCGCCCGAGGCCGGTGAGATTTCACTGCGCTTGCTCCGGCACTTCGCCTCCGGCGTGCGCCACCGCAAGTATCAGGGCATCGATATCGTTACGGTTGAGGTCCTCCGCTAGCGAATTGCCAGAGGAGGTTTGCCTCCGAGAATCGTAATGACCGCTACAGTTCGCCGTGTCTCGTGAATAAGGCATTCCGTCAACGCATTGCGCACCACGCGCGCCACCACACCGGCAACGCCTGCTCGGTTGTTATGCGTATTGTCTATAGGTCGTATCTATGGTATATACATACTTGTCCAAATCGAATGTTGTCTTGTATCGCAAGGAGTGGTCCACGATGCCATACACGGCGGACATCAGCCGCAATAGCCCTGGCTGCTTCCTCTTCCTGCTCGACCAGTCGGCTTCGATGAGAGAGGCCCTAGGCGGGCAGCCCGGCCTGCAAAAGATGGACGGAGCGGCCGACGCCATCAATCGGATTCTCGACGCCATCTCCCAGCGCTGCTCCCAAGGCATGGAGGTTCGCGACTACTTCCACATCGGGGTTATCACCTACACCACCGACAATGAGGGAAACCCAACACTGGGAAGCGTCTTTCCCGAAACCTCCCTGCAGCATCCTTTCCTGACGGTCAGCCGGATGGTTGACACTGCCGAAGTGGAGGAAAGGCAGGTCAAGGAGTCCGACGGCGCTGGCGGCATAGTGGAAGTCACCCGCAAATTCCCGGTGTGGCTCCGGCCGACGGCCAGCTATGGCACGCCCATGTGCGCGGCGCTATCCGCCGCATCCGGGGCCGTTCAAAGGTGGACGGGCGAACATGCGGATTCCTATCCCCCGATGGTGATCAACATCTCCGACGGCGCCGCCGGCGACGGGGATCCGGTACCCATAGCCCAAGAACTCATGGCCCTGGCAACCAACGACGGCGCCACGCTGCTCTACAACGCGCACCTTTCCGAGGTGTCCGCGCCGCCGGTGCAGTACCCGGCCCAAGAGAGTGACCTGCCTCCCGATAAGTATGCGGCATCGATGTTCCGCATGTCTTCAGTCTTTCCAGACCCGGTCCGAGACCTCGCCGCGAGCATGGAACTGCCGGTCGTGGAGGGTTCGCGCGGGTACGTCTACAACGCCGACATGGTGGCTCTGGTGCAGTTCTTGGATATTGGGACGCGCGCCGCTTCGGACCTGCATTGAGTGACCGGAGGCGACCTTTGCATAACTCGGATCGCCAGGCGGGAAGCCTCCCTCTCCTTGGGGAGAGGGCCGGGGTGAGGGGAAAGCGGTGCCGAGCCGGCTCCACACCGACGGTTTGGCCGGGTTACCCAATGGTCTCCAGAGGGTGAAAATGACTCTTCGACCCCCACGAAGCTATTGTCTGCCCAAGGCGGGCAACCGCCCGGACGAGTACGAGGACGCTTCCAGGGTCGTCTACCCCCAGCGCATCGGCGCGTCCGGCCGCCGTACGGTCAGGGTAGCCGTAGCCGACGGCGCCAGCGAGTCCGCCTTTGCCCGGGAGTGGGCGAATATCCTGACCGATGCCTTCGTCGACCGGCCTCTCGACCTCTGCGGCCTGACGGAGGAATCCCTCTATGCTTGGCTGGCCGTAGCGCAAGCGGAATGGCACGCCGGCGTGCCCTGGGACCGCGTACCCTGGCACGGAGAGGCCAAGGCGCGGGCCGGGGCCTTCGCTACCCTGTTAGGGCTGACCGTGGGCACGGCGCCGGACGACCCCCGGCGCCTCCGCTGGCAGGCGGTGGCCGTGGGGGATAGCTGCCTCTTCATCGTCCGCGGCGGTCGCCTGCAGCTCTCCTTTCCCCTGGAAGACGCCGCCCAGTTCGATAATGCTCCCGACCTGGTGTGCAGCAACCCGGCCAATGCCGGAGAGTTGTGGGAATGTGTGCGGCGTGGCAGCGGTCAATGCGCGGCGGGAGACCTCTTCATTCTGGCGTCGGACGCCCTCGCCTGTTGGTTCCTGTCCAGGAACGCCGCCGGCGAGAAGCCCTGGGAGACCCTGCTGACGTTGAACGCGTCGGGGTGGGCCGCCTGGGTCGAGGAGCAGCGGCGCGGAGGAGCGATGCGCAACGACGACACCACGGCGGTCGTCATCGCGGTCGCTTAGACCTGAGAGGTGAAGCGCAGCCATGTCCTGGCCGGGAATAACCGACTTTAGCGAGGCGGTGCAAAATCCCCGCCTGTGCTTCAAGGGCACCGAACTTGAAGCCGGGACGGTGGCCGTCAACCAACGGGGCATGCCCTTGGTGTATTCCGGCTCTTTCGCCTGCGTCTACTCAGTCTCCGTGAACGGCGGCGCGTTCGCGGTGCGCTGCTTCACCCGCGAGGTAAAGGACCAGCAGACTCGGTACAACCAGCTAAGCGACTACCTGATCAACGTCCTGCCGCCAGCCTTCGTGCACTTCGAGTACCTGGAAGACGGCATCAACCTCAAAGGCCACTGGTATCCCATCGTCAAGATGGAGTGGGTGCAAGGCGAGGTGTTGAGCGCGTTCGTCGACTCTAAGCTGAAAGAGCCGGACACCCTGCGGCGCGTGGCCGCCCAGTGGCGCGGCGGCACCACCGCCAGCCTGCGCGGGCTGCGCATCGCCCACAACGACTTGCAGCATGGCAACGTCATGGTGCAGGCAGACGGCAATATCCGCCTGGTGGACTACGACGGCATGTTCCTGCCCCAATTTCGCGGGGAGCGCAGCCCGGAATTGGGGCACAAGAACTACCAGCATCCACAGCGGTCCGCGGCGGACTACGACGACTACGTGGACAACTTTCCCACCCTGGTGGTCTATCTCAGCCTGCTGGCCGTCGCCGCCGATTCCAAACTTTGGTCTTTCTACAACGACGACAACCTGATCTTTACCGGCAACGATTACGCGGATCCGGGCAGTTCCGCAGTATTCGACCGCCTGAAGAAGTCCCGCGATCCCGCCGTGGTCAAACTGACGGAACGCCTGGAGGAGTACTGCGCTCTGCCGGACGTAAAGGCAGTGCCGGATCTGGAAACCATCCTGCAAGATATTCCGCCCAGCACAGCGCCGTCATCACCGGCAACGGCGTCTGCGACGAAGTCGGTGCCTGCGACGAAGTTGACGCCATCGTCCGCGCCGCGTCCGTCAGCGGCCTCATCGCGGCCGGCGGCTCCGACCGCGACCGGGCCGGGCTACCGGCAGGCGCTCCAAGCGCAGCCGCCCGCGCGGACACGACCGCGGCCTCCCGCCCGGCAAGCATCCCGTCCTGCGCTGGCGGCGCAGCCGGCTGCCCTACTCAGTCCCGCGCGCGCCTCCCGCATGGTTGCCTCCAAGAGCGCCGCCATCCAACGCGCCATAGCGCCTGCGCCGGCTTCTCTTGCTAGAGACGCCCTGAAAGTGATGCTGGGCGTCGCGGCCACGGTCCTCATAGTTATCGTGGTGCTCGTGGTGCTGTCCGTGTGGGCAGTTGCGCAGCTCGGCTGGTAACTGCCCGGTCTTCAGGGGACAAACCCTACTGAGTGCGGGAGATACGGCGCTTTCCGTGAGTAGTTCAACATTATTGCGATGCCGGGTAGGTATATCAACATTCGCGTCCGTCGTAACCATGAAGATAGCAAGACGGACTCCGCACTGCTCTTTCCGCCGCTCTGGGGACACTTCATCAAGGGTTGGCTGTGTACGCGATCAGGAGACGCCAAACTCCTACAATCAGCGTAACAGTCCCTATCACCGCGGCTATGATGAAAGGCGCACCCCACCCCATCTCCGCGCCAATGATCCCAATCACGATCAACCCCAAGCCGAGCCAGTTGACCCAGGAACCAAGCAGCGCCCGGAAGGGCTTCCCCAAGACCAGGAGGGCAAGCCCGCTCCATAGTATGACATTGCCAACAACTATGATCGTCTCCAGCGTCGCCATCGTCCCCCACTGTCCATAGTTGTAGCGGAAGAACTCATAGAGAAGAAACTCCGGCGTCGCGCCGAAGATGGAGATGAGAAGCCCAAGCGCCGCCGTGCCCAATCCCAGCTTGGCGACCCACCCCAGCTTGCTGATCCATCCCGGCTTGCTGGCCAATCCCAGCAATCCGAGCAGCAGACGGATACTGACGATGCAGGCCCCGCACACAAAGACGAGGGCGCCGAGCAACAGCAGCATTTGCTCGCCCGCCTCCGGTTCGTTCGGGGGTAAGAACTCTCGCTCTGCTGGCGCGCCTAAGAGCGTCAAGAGCTGCATGAGCGCCGCGAATAAGATTCCTCCGAAAATTCCTCCGGAGAACATAATGATGACGCCAGTCACCATCACGGCAAACCCTATCTTGTAAACCAACCCCATCTTGTAGACCTGCCGTATCCTGTAGGTCAGTTCCAGCCTGAAGGTCACCACGCCCTGCCTTCTCCAGGGAGCGTTCGTCTTCCACGTATTCATCGCCGCTCTCCGTTGGCTCCTGCTGTGCTTACGCTAAGACCGGGCCTACCGCGCGACCGATTTCATAGCGACCATCGCCCGCCACGGCCTCTGCCGCGTCCTTCCCTCCGTGACGGCACAGGACGGGTTAGGGCCCCCACCCCACGACCGGCGTGGCCGGCTACGCGGGAACGCGCATACCTCCGACCACTGTATTGGAGATGGTGTACCTGTTGACATGATGCAGGAAAATTCAAATGTCAACAAAGTCTGAGCTTTGAGACTCGGTTGGCCTGCTCTGGCCGGTGTACGCTCGTTCCTCGTAAACGAGCCGCAGCGCGGGACGTGCCCCCCATGTTGTCGCACGAGGCAGCGCGAATGCTTCGACACGCTCAGCACGAATGGTTTTCCATCGTTTACGTTCGCCCCGCGCAAGCAGGCTTCCGCTCCTGACAAGAGCGCCGGTAGACCGGCCTAATGCCTTTTTAGTTTGAGTTCACACTGTCCGCTACCACGAGATCCCAAACCTATGCCCAGTAGGCCGTGCCGGGTTGCTCGAAGATGAGGATATCTTTGAGGAACTTGACGCCCTTTTCCAGGCCCTCATTGGACGACATCAGGCTGTCTTCGTGCTCGATGGAGAGCACGCCGTCGTAGCCGACGAGGCGCAGCTCGCTCACGATGTCTTTCCAGTAGCCGTAGTCGTGGCCGTAGCCGACGCTGCGGAAGAGCCAGGAGCGGTTGATCTCGTCGGTGTAGGGCTTGGTGTCCAGCACTCCGTGCTTGGCCGCGTTCAAAGGGTGCACCTTGGTGTCCTTGGCGTGGAAGTGGTAGAGCGCGCCGGCCTCACCGAGCTCGCGAATGACGGCGATGATGTCGCAGCCCTGCCAGAAGAGGTGGCTGGGGTCGAGATTGGCGCCGATTTCGGGTCCGCAGGCATCCCGGAGCTGGAGGCAGGTCTCAGAATTGTAGACCACAAAGCCCGGGTGCATCTCCAGGGCGATGCGGGCGTTATGCTCCCGCAAGAAGTCCGCCTCTTCCTTCCAGTAGGGAATGACCTTCTGTTCCCACTGCCACTCGAGAATTTCCAGGTAGTCCGTCGGCCAGGGACAGGTGACCCAGTTGGGATACTTGGAGCCATCGGAATCGCCGGGGCAGCCGGAAAAACCCACCACGGTCTGCACACCCAGCTTCTGCGCCAATTGAATGGTCTTGCGCTGGGTCTCGATGTGCGCGCGGGCAATCTTGGGATTGGGGTGCAGGGGATTGCCGTGGGCGGCCAGAGCGCAAATCTCCATATCGCGGCTCTGCACCGCCTTGAGGTATGCGTCGCACGCCTTGTCGTCGTTGAGCAGCGCGTCCGGGTCGCAGTGGGCGTTGCCGGGGTAATTGCCGCAGCCGATCTCCACTTCCTGTATGCCCAGGTCGCGGAGGTAGTCCAACGCCTCTTCAAAGGGCAGATCGCCCAAGAGTACCGTCAATACGCCGAGTTTCATCGTTCGTGCCTCCTGTTTTCGAAATCGCTCAAATCGGTTCCTGAATCCTGTGACAACTGATCGTCTTTACTCGGTTTCAGCACTCATTGTTGTGTGTGATCACGATGCCAAAGGGACTACTTTAGAGTTCCGCATGGTAGTGTCACGCGTAAGCAATGGAATACTGTGCACAACGCTGGTGGCAGCGATGATCTCGTCTGCGGGATCGCTTCTAAAGTCGAGACGGGTTGAAGCACGCGCAACATCGAGATCAATTGGCCACACATGCGGACGGTTTAGAAGGCGTGCTACTCGTCGGTCTTCAAAATCAAACTGGATTCTGCCGAGTTGAACGAGCTTGGCCAGTTCCCACAATACGATGGATGAAATTGACCAACGGCTGCGCGCCAACAGGCTTTGCTCCCTCACGTTTAGCTCGCCGTGAAGTGCATATAACAGTATGTGCGTATCAAGATTGATCATTTGCTTCCCAGCGGAGACCGGTCGTGAATATGTCCCCCTTGATCTCTATTTTGCCTCGCAGGCTGCCAATCAGGTCACCATCATTTGTTTCGTAAGGTATTACGCGTGCTACCGGCTTGCCTCGCTTGGTGACTATTAGGCCATCGGCGTCTAGGTTATCCAATAGTGCCAAGCACTGTTCCTTGAATTTCGCGGCTCCGATCTCTTTCATGGTCGCCTCCTTTAATATAGTCATATTATATGACTAGCCGCAAAATGTGTCCATACCAACTTAAGTTGGCCAATTCCAATTGGACGGCCGCCTATTGCAGGCCAAAGCGGGGCACAAGGCCCCGCGCTACCAGGATGAGAAAATCGGTAGTAAGACGGTCGGTGAAGTGAGTACCTCGCGCCTGCCTTAGTATTGTATCGGCACCAAGCCGCCGCCATTGGCCGCAGACTCCAGCACCGCATCGCAGATCACGGCGGCGCGGTAGCCGTCCTCGAAGTCGGCGGCGTAAGGGGCGACGGCCGTGTCGTTCACGATGGCGTCCAGCAGGTGGGTGAGTTCGTGGACGAAGGTGTGCTCCCAGCCGATGATGTGGCCGTGGGGCCACCAGTACTTCCAGAATGGATGGTCGGCCTCGGTGACCAGCACCCGGCGGAAGCCCTGGGTTTGTGCGCCCGGTTCGCTGTCGCTGAGATGGACTTCGAGCTCGTTCAGGCGCTCCAGATCGAAGACGATACTGCCTTTCGAGCCGTTAATCTCGATGCGCTGGTGGTTCTTGCGACCATTGGCGTAGCGGCTGGCTTCCAGGGTGCCGATGGCGCCGTTCGCGAATTGCACCAGCGAGACGAAAGCATCGTCCACGTCCACGGTATCGCGTCCGCCGTCGTCGGTGGGGCGTTCTTTGATGAACGTCTGCGTGAGCCCTGAAATTGCCGTCGGCTCTCCGACGAGGAAGCGCGCCAGATCGATGATGTGCGCGCCCAGATCGCCCAACGCGCCGCTGCCGGCGAGGTCTTTCTTCAAGCGCCAGACCATGGGAAACTGCGGGTCCATGATCCACTCCTGCAAATAGACCGCTCGGAAGTGGTAAATCTGCCCCAACTCGCCGCGGTCGATCATCTCGCGCGCCAGCCGTAAGGCCGGCACAAAGCGGTAATTGAACGCGCAGGCGTGCTTGACCCCGGCCTTCTGCACCGCCTCCAGCATCGGTTTGGCCTCCGCGGCCGTGCGTGCGAGGGGCTTTTCGCAAATGATGTGCTTGCCGGCCTCGGCGGCGGCGATGCAGGGCTCGGCGTGGGTGTCGTTGGGGCCGCCGTTGTCAAAGAGCTGGATGGCGTCGTCTTGAATGAGGTCGCGCCAGTCAGTGCAATAGCGCTGGTAACCGTAACGGGCGGCGGCTTCCTGCACCGCGGCCTCATTGCGTCCACAAAGCGCAACAAGCGCGGGTACGGCCGGCAGAGGATCCACCATGTAGGGAATCTTGCGCAGGGCGTTGCTGTGGGCCTTGCCCATGAAGGCGTAGCCTAACATCCCTACGCCAATCTCCGGCACGTCCTCTCGCCCGGACGACTGCCCCATGGTGACGAAACCAACGTCTTCAGACATAGCGTTCCTCCGTGGTTGTTGGTTGATAGTTGAGACAATGGTGACTCTAAGGACGGTAGTTCGTCAATGGTAAAGAAAAGTGGCGGCGAATTGTCCGTCATACCGGTGAGAGGCCGTTCGTGGCTTTCGTCATACCGGTGAGAAACCGTTAGCGGCAACCGTCATTCCCGTGAAAACGGGAATCCATCTTCTCTGCCTCAGTCGCCAGGTGAGGCAGCCAGGAACGGGGGACAAGCCCCCGCGTTACGAAAGATGAAGTGGAACTCACTCCGCCGATCCCGTGCAAGCGAGATTCTGCGAGGTTGCACCCTTCATGTCTCAGTACGTGTCCATTCGACTGAGACCGCTTAGCGCCGCCACTCGGCGATGTTCCACGTCTCGCCGTCCCAGGCGTTGGCTCTGACCCCCCGCAACGTATGCAGGGTTGCCGAAACTGAGCCCCGGTTCACGAGGGGAATCGCGTAGTAGTTCTGAATGAAGATATCGTTGAGTTGCCTCACCAGCGCCTCGCGCTCCGGTCCGATGGGGGTTTGGGCGAGTAGGGCATGGGTCTCATCGTACTCCGCATTGCACATGCGGGCGTTATTGCCGCTGGACCAACCATTGTCACGCGTCTGGACATTACTGCAAAGCCCTCTTGAGAGGTATTGCTGAGGATCTATTCCAGAGCTCTCAGTGTACATCTGTACGTCCGCAAGAAACCGGAGGTACGACTCCTCCTCATGAACGGCCGGGTCACCGCCAAAGAAGAGGCCGGCGTCGTGTTGAATGAGCACGGTCTCGATACCGATCTCCCGCCACCACCCTTGGATCAGGGCTTGGGTCGCCTGCCTGATAGAGTTTTCGGTGGTCTGATACGTAATCCGCAGGGGAACGCCATTGTATTCGCGAATGCCGTCGCCATCACTGTCGACCACACCATTCTCGTCCAGCAAATTCTTGGCGCCCGCAATGTCTTGCACCAGACAGTCTTCATGCGCAGTCGAAGCGTAATTGGCAGGCGCTACGACCAGGTTGCAGGCGGGCGTTGCGGTGAAACCATAGAGTTGCTCAGCGATGAGGGTGCGGTTTATCGCCAGGGACATCGCTTGGGCGATGGGCGTAAACGTCAGAAACGGATGGGGGTTCTGCCCATCGAGATACTCAGAGCGGTCGTCGCCCAGCGCGGGGTCCGGATTTGTCTGGTTCAGGACGATGCGCTCGATCCGGCTGGCGAAAACCGTGGTCACCGTGCCGAGTCCGTTCGCTTCCATCTCTTGTAGAACGTCTGGCTCCACCTGCATGTTCCACGCGTGATCGACGTCACCCGTCACGAGGACGGACCGCGCCGCCTCCAGCGCGTCGCCGCCGCCCTGCAGGACCACCCGGTCGAAGTAGGCCGGTTCCTCATGGTAGTAGGGGTTGCGCTCGTACATCGCGTCTTCGTTGGGTGTAAACGACACGATGCGGTACGCGCCGGTACCCAAAGGCACGGCGTTCTGCGCTTCACAGGTTCTGGCGGCCGCGCCGACGCAGTCGGCAAACTGTACCCGGCTGATTATGGGCGTGTCGGCGCTGACGAAAGCCGTGTAGGGATAGGGCGTCGGTTTGTCGAAAGTAATCTTCACCGTGTGTTCATCGAGGGCTTCGACAGCGACGATGCCGGCAAACGTGTCTCGCTTGGTGCAGCCGGTCGCTTCATCGGCACAGTAGCGCCACGTGAACACCGCGTCATCGGCTGTCATGGCGCTGCCGTCCGACCAGCGCACACCTGCTTTCAGCTTCCACGTGATCGTCAGCAGGTCTTGGGAGACGCCGCCGTTCGCGAGAGTCGGGATTTCCACTGCTAACCTTGGCACGAGGTTGCCGTCCGGATCATAGTTGGCCAGCGGTTCCAAGGTAATTGCGCCCGCGTCCCTATCCTTGAAGCCGGCGGTGAGATACGGGAACGGCAAGGAAGGCGCTTGCCAGTAGCGAATGGTAAGGACGCGCTCTTCCTCCGGGGTTGCCGGAGGCGGGGAGGTGACCGTGCCCGGCGCCATGCTTGCGTCGCTGCAAGCAACGAGCAGGAGCGCAGTGAGTGTTGCGAAGGCTGGCAGGATAAAGCGAATCACGGCAAAGAACTCTCCTTTGAGGTTAGCCAATTTGGTTGTCAGCATGTTTTGGGCAGGCTCAACCCTGTGCACATGCACTAGAGTGTGCCGGGAGACTGCGCGTAATGCAGCGGCGTCTAGCGCGCCACTGGTGCAGCAACCCCGGCGTTTGCCTTCGCCACAAACGGCGCCATGTAGTCCTGGAATTGCCGCGCGTAGGCATCCAGGCTGTCCAAATTTCCACCGTCGCGCAGGGATGAGCACATCTCGTAGGCCACCGTGCCGGTGTAGCCTTCCGCGATGAGGGTGTCGAAGAATGTCTCGTAGTCGATGAGCCCTTCGCCCATGGCCACCCCAAGCATGCGCGCGGGTTCGGCGACATAGTTCACCAATGCCGGCTCGTAGCGGTAGCGGGGCAGCGCGACGTAATCGGCCACGGTGGTGTATGCCATGAAGGGTGTCATGCGGCGCACTGCCGCTGCCAGCGCCTCGCCGTGCAAGCCCTGCACCGCCGGTGACCACGCGTCGAAGGCTGCCCGGCAGTTGGGGTGGTCTACTTCGCTGAGAAGTTGATACATGCTCTCGTAATCGACAGCAAAGTCATGATGATTCTGGACGGTGAGCACCACGCCAAAGTCGGCGGCCAGCCTTGCCGCCTCACGCAGGCCGGTGACCACGCTCGTCCAGCCCGCATCGTATGAGAGACCATCACGCTCGTAGCCGGTGAAGACGCGGATGGCGGGACAGTCAAGATCGCGGGCGAGGCCCGCTAATTCGGCGATATAGACGATCTGGTGCTCCCAGAAGGGCACGTCAGGCCGCTCGGGGCCGACGGTAAAGTCGTTGTACCCAGCCAAGGAATGCACGCTGAGGTCGTGCTCCGCCAGCAGCGCGCGCAGGGCCTGCCGCTTCTCGGTCTGATGGGACGGATAGTCAAGCAGCGAGAGATGCGGCCGCTTGGCGACGAGCATGACGCCTGTGAACCCAAGCGCCGCCGCGCGGGGAATGAACTCTTCGAGCGTCAATCGCTCTTGTCCCGGCCATACGCCGGCGTAGCTGACCGAATGTAATGCGAGTTGCATGTAAATTCCTCCATGTTACCGAGCGATCGCTCACTACCGAACGAGACTAACTCCAAGCGTAGCATCGTTGCCATTGACGCGTTAGATTCTAGGAAGGACGAATCTCCTCCGTTGGTTCACCATTAGTCAGGGGAGTATTCTCTTCCTGGCCGTTTTCCGTTACTGTCGGTGCAAGGTTTGTAGCCTGTCGGGTTGCCACGGCGGTCTTGCCTTGGGATTCTGTCGCAGTCATGGGGCGGTCCGCGCTGCCTTGTGGCGCACCGTCTGCGCCGGCTTCCGCGCTGTGTCGTGGTGGGGGGTCTCCGTTGGCCGGGGTGTTGGCTTCGGGGGACTTGCCTGGCGCAGATTGTGCAGAGCCGCCTGCTGCAGTTGTGGCCGGAGGAGTCGGTGTAGCTGGCGCGTTCTGGGGCTGTGCCGCGGGAGGGGCTATCCGAGGGCTTTGCGACTCAGTTGGCTGCGCTGTTTTCGAGGTCTCGTCTTCAGATTCGATAGGTGCATCTTCGGGGGTGCTGCCGGTAGCCGAAGGAACCTCTTCAGTAGTGCCGCCGCCTTCCAAAGCTATCTGGGCGACACGCAGCAATTGCGCCCGCAGGACGTCGTTTTCAGATCGCAGTGCGCGCAGGGATTCCTCCTCGAGTTTCGCCTGCATCTCCTTAGCCAGAATCGCCGCTTGTTGAGCCAGAGCGGTTTCCATCTGCTTTTGCTGCGTCTGGTCGCGTACTACGCAAATGAATTGCTCGTCCGTCAGCGCCGCCACGCCGCCCGCGAGCACTTGACCGCCAACCGGATGGCACGTGAAGCGGTGCGGCTGACCGTCACTTTGCGCACGCTCGACAGCCGCCATCAATTGGGACGCCAAGTCAACCGGCAGTACCTCCCGTACTCTGGCATCTACTAAGCGTTCTCCGTCACGCGGTCCGAAACTTTCGGCGGGCTTACACTCCAATATGGTGCCGTCCGTCCGCAGGCGGAGCACCAGGTCGGGCAGGAGCGTTTGCAGAATGCGAACTGAGGTCTCCGCATGGGTCAGCGCGGATGCCTGCTCGGCATTCAGCCGCTCCAGGTGCGCGCGCAAGGCCTGATTCTCTTCTTCACTCACCTGCAACTGCGCCGTTGTGTCCTTCAGTTCCGTAATGTCGCGGAGCAGGCAGAGCACCGCGTCATCGGTATGGGGCGCGACGCGCACCGCCAAGACCTGACCGCTCTGCCGCAAGAAGGACAGCTCCTGCACCGCGTTGCTTGCCAGCGACGCTGCTGCCGCTTGTACCAGCGGTGTCACGTCATCGCCTTGAAAAACGTCTCCCAGGTGCTTACCGGCGAACATGTCCGCGTACGTCGCCGGCGCTGCGGCGGCCGGCGGCTGCAGGTCTTGGATAGTGCCCGCCCGGGACATGTAAATGAGCCAGTCTCCCGTTACGAGCCGCAGGGCATTTGCCGCGCGGCGCTGCTCATCCAGCTCCTGGGTCGCGCGCGCATGTGCGGTGTGGTCCTGGATGATGCACAGTACCTGATCGGCGGTGTGCGGGGTCACGGATCCACCCAGAACCACGCTGCCGTCGGCGGCGACGTGCTGCAGCCGTTCCGTCTTGCCCGCTTGGAGGACACGGGCAACGGCGGCCATAATCGATTCGGCTTGGTCGGTCGGCAGGACCGCACGGACATTCTTGCCCAGGAATTCGCTCGGCATGGCAGAGGGGCCGAAGTCGGCGGCCGGTTTCCAATCGGTTATGGTGCCGTCGCTGTGCAGGCCGACCAGCAGTCCCTCGGTGGCGTTGCGCAGCGCGCGATGGCTGGCTTGGAGGTCGCGCAGGGCGAGTTCCGGGCTGCGTGTGGACTTTTCTGCCGCGGCGCTGGTAGGCTCGGCGGCATCTGCGGCAAGCGGCCTAGGTGTTCTTTCCGCTGCTACTGTGGCTGCTGGTCGCGCGGCAACTCTCGGGACAACCCCGGCGATGACACAGAGATAGCTCGCCAGCGTCAGTACCTGTGATAGGAGAAGTACCGCCCCGGACGGCCACACTTGGAGTAGCGGAAAGCGCGCCAGGGCAACGAGAGTCACAATGAGGGCGAGCAGCAGCCAGCGGTCGAACGGGTCCGCGCGCCACCGGGCCCTCCGCACAAGCCCTGCAATGCCGGAGACTGTCAATGCCGTCACAAGCAGGAGTTCCGGCTGGGCTGCAAGCGGCGAGATTGGTTGTCCCAGTATCTCCACCAGGTCGCTGGATTGTGGCACCGGGAAGACCAGCGAGCCGACAGCTACGATGAAGGCGAGCGTGGCGGCAGCGAAAAATATGCCTGCGGGTTGCGCGGTGGAAGGACGGCTCTGCCTGCTCGCAAGCAGACTCAAGACAAGAAAGAGACTAACGAAGAGCGTGGGGATGAGTTGACCCCGCAACACGGAGGCTGCACCAATCAGGGAATCGGCGGGACCAAATACTCCGGTGTACGCCGCAAAATGGTAGAGGTGCAGCGCGGCAGCAACCCACAGTCCGGCGCTGATAAGCAGCAGTGCATCGCGCTGTTCCGTGCGAAACCGCTGCAAGGCCAGTTCCCCGCCGATTAGCGCAGCCGCTGTGGCGAGGATTCCGCCAAAAGCATAAAGAGCTTCACCGGCAGTTGCAAAGGTGTTGAAGCGCGCGGCATACACTGCCGCCAAGATGACAAAGGCTGCGGCATACGCGGCGGTGCGCCTCGGATTATTCTGCAAGACTGCCAGCATAAGTGAAGTTCGCTTTGCTCGTTTCCAACTACCTCGCCGAGGCGGCTGCGTTGTCAAGAGACGGGGGACGAGCCCCCGCGCTACGCCGGATAGCGCGCCGTGGCGACCACGTCACCAAGAGGCGGGGGACAAGCCCCCGCGCTACGCCGGACACCGTGCCAAGGCGGTCGCGTGGCCAAGAGGCGGGGGACGAGCCCCCGCGCTACGCCGGATAGCGCGCCGTGGCGTCCACGTGGCCAAGAGGCGGGGGACGAGCCCCCGCGTTACGCCGGACACCGTGCCAAGGCGGTCGCGTGGCCAAGAGGCGGGGGACGAGCCCCCGC
>JAPOQA010000016.1 GCA_026710945.1 Chloroflexota bacterium | reverse complement strand
GAAGCAGCGCGGCAGCGGCGGCAGCGAAGAGGGATGCGGAGTCAGAATCGGCTGCCGATGTGGCCGACCTGCCGCTCATCGAACCGGAGGCCACACCGGCGAACATTGGCGATCTGGAGGTCTTCTATGAAGCCGGCACGTCGGTGGCAAATTTCGATGCCTTTAGATTGATGGAATTGACAGCCTACGGCCCGCCGGGGCATGGCATTGCAGCCGACAAGGCTCCCTTCAAGGTGGGCCAAGAAATTTACATAGAGTTTACCGTCCAAAACCTACGGGTGCCGCCGATGGTGCTCAAGCGGACGTTTGTTGCCGTGAATCATCCCACTGGCGAAGAGAAAGACTTTGGGTTAGTTCATGAGGGGGTGGAGGTCGTGCGGTACCAAGAATTCAAGACCGGTGTTGTGATACAGCTTGATGAACCGGGCGAATGGGAAATCTGGCCTTGCTATCAGTTGATACTTGAAGACGACACGCTCCGCGACCGCTGCACGCCCAAATGGCAGTTCTTTACGATCCGGGTGGAAGCGTAGTTTGCTCAGAACGGGCGCGTTGAGATAGAGCTCCGCAAGACGCTCTTCTTGAAAGTTTGGTTGCCCAGCTCTACTGCAGCCCCCTTGCACTCTCTTGCATGCAAACCGCTGAATGGGAGGCCAAGCCTCGTCTGGAAATTTGCCGGTTTGGGCAGAGGTTCCAGGCAGGTGCAAGAGACTGGGGAGACGAAGTCATGAGGCGGCGCCCCGCGGCCTCTCGAAGGGTTTTTTTCGGCGTAAACTGTACGGAAAGAGCCCTTGACCCACCTTGACGGAACGTATATAATCTCTCCTAGCCTAGCCAACTAGAGTGCGAATGGCTAATTGAATTTGGGACTGAACTTGCAACATGGCTGGGCAATTGATGGCCGATAGAATTGGCCCGTTCATTTGCAGGTTCTAGCTGGGGAAGAGCCAAAAAGGAGGAGTCCCCCATGACATTTACGAGACGATCGTTGCTCGGCGCTGGCGCCGCAGCCGGTGGTGCTGCGTTGCTGGTCGCATGCGGCACAGCGGCAACTACGGGCGCGCCGAAGGACGACATGGCCGAGGCGCCCAAGGCCGAGGAAAAGACCGAGATGATGGAGACGCCGGTCCTGAAGATCTCCAACTACCACGCGGAAGAAGATCCGCGCTGGAAGGCGCTCTCTGAGACCTTCGCGGTAGCTGAGGAATCTCTCGGCATCACAATCGAGGCGACGCCCGACCGGACGTTTGACGGCGGTGTATTTGCCAAGCGCAACACTGAGTTTGCCGCTGGCGAGGCCGGTGTGGACATCACTTACAACCAGGTTAACTGGGCGCTCAAGTGGGGTCTCACCGGAGTTATCGAGGAACTGACCCCCTATTTCGCCAAAGGACCGCGCAGCAAAGAGGACTACTTTGCCGGCGAGCTGGTGAACTGGAGTTGGGGCCCGAATCTGTATGGCGTGCCCTTCCAGTCTGGTGGCGAGGTCTTCCACGTGAATAAGGACCTGCTCACCCAGGCCGGCGTTGACATGCCGCCCCCGGACTGGAGCTATGAAGACTTGCTGGACATGTCCCGCAAGCTCACCAATGCAGAAGAGAATAGATGGGCTCTGGTCATTTACCAGAACTACGTCTTCTACATGATGGGCACGTGGATGTACAATTTCGGCGGTCAGATCCTTAACGAGACAAAGGACAAGGCGGTCTATGGCACCGATCCGCTGTCTCTGGAAGGCGCTCAGTTCAACATCGACTTGGCGCTAAAGCACAGGGTGATCGCGCCGGGTGCAAGTGAAATTGGCATCGAGTTCCCGAAGGGCACCTATCACATAGAGAACCAGTTTGCGGCGATGGAGAACAATGGCATTTACCGCCACAACGGTATCCGCCCGCACTTGGGCGAGGCCTTGGACTTCCTGCCCCCGCCAAAGGGTCTGGATCAGCGCGTCACCGTGCTGGGCAATGCCTACTCCATCCTGAGTCTCTCCGAGGCCAAGGACCTGGCGTGGGACTTCCTCAGTTGGTTCCACTCCGACGAGAGCATGCTGGAGACCCCGCACTTCGGTTCCATCGCGTGGCCGCCCGTCATTGAGTACGCCACGCATCCGGTATGGCTGGAGCCTTTCAAGGGCACCCGCGTAACGGACGTGGTTGACGTGTGGATTTCCGGTGGACACGATGCCATGATCGTGCCCGAGGGCACCGAGGCTTGGGGCATTGACATCGAGTGGACTAAAAAGGCGATCTCCGGTGAGGTCACCGTGCCTGAGGCATTCCGCTCGTCTGCCGAAGAGATGAATGTGCTCTTCAGCCAGCGTCCCCCCGAGTGGGCGATGACATAAGTCGAAGAAAGTTTGCCATTTAGAGGATATACTCTGAGTAGTCAAACGGGACAGGAGGCAGCAATATTGCTGCCTCCTGCTTCTTTAAAAGAGCGCAATTCTAAAGGAGGGTATTCAGGTGAGAAAAAAGACAGCTCTCTTTGGCCTGATTGGGCTCGTGGTACTGCTGGCTCTATCCGCCGGCATCCTTACCGCCTTTACCGGCAACGATTCCGATGAACTGATCGTTGAGGTCACCATTACGAACTTGACCCGCGGACAGACGATGACCTCTGTCTTTGTCGCGCGGCACGACGGGAGCGCCGCGCCGCTCTACACGTTGGGACAGCCTGCCAGCGACGGATTGGCATCCATGGCGGAGGATGGCAGCGCCTCCGGTCTGCTTGGGGCATGGGATCCGGACGAGAATAGTAGTGTCGCCGAAGCCCGGACAGCAGGCGGCCTGATTCGGCCCGGCCAGAGCGTTACCATATCGTTCAATATCAGCGATGGGAAGCAATTGCTCTCCCTCGCCAGCATGTTGGTGTCTACCAATGACGGCTTTATCGGCGCAAACAGCCTCGACCTTTCCTCATCTAAGGTTGTCTACTTGAATGTTTACGACGCAGGCAGTGAAGGCAACAGCGAAAGCTGCGATTTCGTTCCAGGGCCTCCCTGCAACAGCCACAACGCCAGAGACACAGCAACTGCTGAAGGCTTTGTCCATGTACATGCAGGCATCCACGGCGACGGAGGACTTGATCCCGCGCAACACGACTGGCGTAACCCGGCTGCCAGGCTGGAAATTAAGACGTGGAAACGAATTTGATGGGAGTGGCCGTGCACTTTATCAGAGCATAACAGTATGAGAAGAAGAATAGGGGGAGAAAATTGCGCAGCTCTTCCCCTATCTCGGAATGTGTTTGACGTACCTTTAAGATCAGAGCAAAGCGTGATACACTTGTCTAGGCTAACTGTAAGCACACCTAAACGTGCTTTGAATACGTAGTGGCCTATTTCAAAGGAGTGTGCGATGGCGAAAGTAGTAAGCAGAGAAGCGTTGGCGCTGGAAGGTGGCCCAAAGGCCGTTACTGCTTCGACCAGTGATACGTGGGAACGTGTCAGTCCATTGGAGAAGCAGTATGTGAATGCAGTGCTCGACGACTACGGCAGTGCTTATGACGAGATTGAAAAGTTCGAAGAGCAGTTCCGAGACTTTGTCGGCACCCGCTACGCCTTGGCACACTGCAACGGCACGTCTACAATTCACGCGGCGGTGTTTGCTTCCGGCGCCCGTCTGGGTAAAGAGGTGATCGTGCCGTCGGTGACGTGGCACGCGAGCATTACGCCTATCCTACACTGCGGCGCCACGCCGGTCTTTTGCGACATCGATCCGGAGACGTTTTGCGCCGACCCGGAAGACGTGCGTCGCAAGATCACGCCGCATACGTGCGCGATTATTGTCACTCACGTCTACGGCAATCCGGCGGACATGGACTCCTTCCGCGAGATGGTTGAAGGCACGGACATCACACTGATCGAAGATGCTTCCCACGCTCACGGCGGGACTTGGAATGGGCAGCAAGTCGGTTCGCTAGGTGACATAGGCTGCTTTAGCCTACAGGGCAGCAAGGCCGTAACCGGCATAGAAGCCGGTGTCGCGACTACGAACTGCACCGACCTCTATGACCGCATGCTTGCTTTGGGGCACTACGGCCGTACCGAGCGTATGTGGCAGACGGACGCGTTCAAATCGCTCCACAACATTGGACTAGGCGTAAAGTATCGCGCCAACCCGCTTGCGATGGCAATGGCACGCGCGCAGCTAGAGCGCCTACCGGAATTGAACGAAATGCGCCTGTCGTGGTTCAAGAAGCTGGATGATCTCTTAGGGGAGATTCCGGGCATCCATCCCCAGAAGACCTATCCCGCAGCTGTGCGCGGCGGCCTCCTGCTTTACGCAGGGGTGATCGATCCCGTGGCAATCGGCGCGCCCGTGAACAGCGTGCTCAAGGCCCTCGTTGCAGAAGGGGTCAGCACGACCCCGGCGATCACACCGTTCGGTTATGGCGTGATGCACCTGGAACCACTGTTCAACGACTTTTCGTTTGAAGACTTAGGTGGCCCTTGGGGCGACTTGCCGTCAAATGCGCGCAAGCCGTTGCAGCGCGGTTCACTGCCGGTCAGTGAACGTGTGCACGACTCCTGTTTCTGGCTCTCGACGCCGGTTGATCCCAGCGATGAGTGGATTGAACAGAATGCTGCAGCCTTCCGCAAGGTGGTTGAGCAGGGGCCGCGACTCGCGGAAGTCCTAACCAAGGCCGGCTAAGCCAATCGAACAATTCCTGAAAGTCGCCACTTTCGTGGCGGTCCCACTTTGTGTCCCGACGCTGCGTGGTGGGCTAGTGATGGCCGCCAGTTGTTTGTGCCACCTGGGAAACCGTAGTTTGCCATTGTCGCTTGACGATTTAGCGCCGGCCACGTTGCCACCAGTTCGAGGAAACCAAGTAAAGACGGGTCTGAGCCTGCACTCACTGCCCATTCGACATGAAGGGCAGTGAGTGCACTTCACTTTCTTGCCCTAAGTGCTGGATTTGCAATCAGACTTTCCGATCAGTCCAATCTTCGTTGCGGTTCCAGCTTGCCGATCCCTGCAGGCCAATGCAGGGAAGAGCCCGCGATGGTAGCATGAGAGTATGATCGTGTCACACGACTGTGTGACACAACTTTGACTCTTCCTCTGTTCGCTGCCTGCGCTCAAAGGGACACTTGCTTGAAGTGAATCCCATGTGCGGTGTAGCGTTAATCAAAGAAGCATAAACTTCAAGAAAGCAACGTAGCGCATGGCAACAGATAACCCAGGGGTTTCGGACGAAACTCAAGAGGTGCTGCCGGATGGAAGACATCCTGATGACGTAGCCGACCTCGATATGGAAATGACGCTCGGGGAGCACCTCACCGAGTTGAGGCGTCGCCTGCTCATTGCGGTGCTTTCCGTGCTCTTCTTTACCGTGATTGGCTTTATCTTCATCAGGCCAATCATGGACCTTCTCATTGCTCCGGCGCCGGATAACGTGACGACGCTCTACCAATTCTCCCCGACGGAGGGTATTTTCACGTTCATGCGCGTCGCAATCATGGTGGGCGTCGCATGTGCGATGCCGATGCTCATCTACCAGATCGGCGCCTACGTCTTGCCCGGTCTGACCCGACGCGAGCGCCGGTATCTTTATATGCTTGTTCCGACGTCATCATTTGCATTTCTGGTGGGACTGGCATTCTGCTACTTCGTGGTACTGCGGTTTGCGTTGGGATTCTTGCTTGGGACGAATAGCTGGATATCCGATCAGGTGGAAAGTTTCCCATCAGTCTCGCTGTATGTGAATTTCGTAACGCGCATGTTGCTTGCGCTGGGGATAGTCTTCCAGACACCTATATTCATCTACTTTCTGTCGGCAATAGGCATAGTCGATACACGGAAGCTCTCACGCTGGCGGCCATTTGTTGTCGTAATAGTTGCCATAGTAGCTGCCGTTATTACGCCGACGCCGGACCCCTTTAATCAAGCGCTCGTTGCCGTTCCAATGTATCTTCTGTACGAAGTTGGCATCCTTTTGTCCCGCATCACCGGTCCGGTGACCCGACGCCGCTCACAGAGTGAAGATTAGGCCGATTAGGGCGCAGCTCCAAGAGACTGTGTGAACGCAAGGATGTCCCGGACTTCCTGGTCTGTGATCTGTTCTGGTAGATAGGGCGGCATGACGTCTGATGGCTCACGCACTGCATTGAGAAACTCAGCAAAGTCGAGACGCGTGCCGGCGAGAGTCGGGCCGATGCCGCCATCAGCTTGGAGTCCGTGACAGAGAACGCACCCAGCGGTACGGTATACGGATTCTCCCTCCACCGGACTTCCGTATCCAAACGGAGGTACCGGAGCCTGCACCGGCGCTTGGGCGGGTGCAGGAATGAGATTCAGTTCTTTCGCCAAATCGCCCCCGTTGACGACTACCACTTCCCCTTCGCTCGCCCACGGTTGTTCGGTCTTCCAAAGTTGAAACGCCCGCCGTTGCGCGCGGAGGACTAGCACGAATCCATAGTCCCGGATGCTCATCGGTAATCCATTGAACGTGATTGGGTCCAGTCCCTGTTGGCGTACTGCGTAGTATGCGGCCTTGATGGCTGCGTTTTCATCAAGCAGGGCGAGGTGATTGGTAGCGATCACGGGCCAGGGTTGTCCAAAGTCCTCTGCCCAGGTGTTAGATCTCGGGATAAACCGGCGGGTCTCTAAGAACGTGTCTGCCCCGGCGGCAGATAGTTCGTCGAAGAGATTCATCAGGCTCACGCTCTGGGTAGTCTCATCCCAAAGCAGTATGCCTTTCTGAAATGCCTGTGCCACCAGGCCCTTGTAGGGGAATCGCTGTGAGACCGGGTAGCCAAGGGCCTGGAAGCCACCGAGTCTGCGATACGACAACCAGAAGGGCGCTTCTTCATCATCGATGACTGTGTAGCCGAGCTCTTGGCTGTCATCAGTGCCGTTGGTCTGAGTGTAGAAGTGACCCTTGGGAATCGCCCAATCGCGAACATCCTTCACGTCTGCTTGCACTCTTGCTGGAGCGGACATGGTAAACAGAGCTACGATTGCGAGATGTAAAAGCAGTTGGGTGAGTCTCTTGAGGATCATTGGGAACAAGGGGTGAGGTTAGGCTTGAGGTCGGGCGAGTAGATGCAGGTAGCGAGCGAGATACTTGTGCGGTGTGCGTGTTATAAGTGTTTGCTCCAAGGCAAAGGCGGCATCCCATCCCTCCTGCTGTTCGAGACAATCTTGAGATAGGTAGTCACAAGCTACGCGCACACCTCGAACTGCCACACTGTGAAGACCTGCCTTGTCGAGCATCGCCACCAGCTCTTGCAACGAGTACACGCGACGATAGCCGCCAAAGAGTGTCGCCGGGTGAACTGTCTTGTCGAGCATTTGCAGCGCCGCTTGTGGGTTCTGTTGGTTCACTACCGTGCGCAGCGGCTCTGCGTCACGGTTTGCTACAGCCACGGAAACAACCCCATCGTCTTGGATGAGTTGGCGAATGCGCAGCAGGATTTCTTGCGGCCCAACAGCGTATTCCAAAATATTGTGGCAAAGAACAGCGGAAAACTTGCTCTTTAGGTGTCGGGCCCGGAAATCCAAAACTGTGCCTTGCTGTACGCGCAGATTCTTGCGCATGTCCTTCGCGAGGTCACGCTTTGCCTTTGCAGTTGCCAGGTCTAGCATGCCCTGGGCCGGGTCTAGCAAGACCACGCGATGTCCTTGGGCAGCGAGACGAAGGGCGAATGCACCTGTGCCTCCACCTACGTCGAGCACGTAGTGGGGTGTGTCTGCCTGCTGCAAGAGATGTGAAAGCCCGGACCAGACCAGTTCGGTTCGCAGTCGTCCGAGGGGACTCTGCAGATATTCTTCGAAGTTGGCCGCGTCGCGATCGAAGTGTTCGACCTCTCGGGCCGGCGGGGCTTTCACCTAAGACGCCTTTCTCGCTTGAGCATCTGTCCTTACCAGCTTACCTACACCACGTAGATTCTGCTAGTGCACTACAGAGAGATTTCCTCCTGCATTTCAGGGCGAGTGGGGTAGCCCGCTTCGCCCCATCGAGCGGTAGGCACCTTTCGTTGCATGTAGACTTTCGCATCGTTTACCAGGCAATCCTGTAACCCTCTGTCACTGTTGAGACTTTGTGGCTTGGAATAGGACTTGCTAGACTGTGGACAAGACAAAGACCAGCTCGTATTTGAGATGAAGCGAAGGGAGCATTGGAGAGAGGAATGCTACCGATGGCAGTGTTTCAGCCGGTAATTGGGATCTTGGGGCTCATCGCGCTGGCGTGGGCAATCAGCGAAAACCGCCGGGTCTTTCCATGGCGAACGGCTGTGGCTGGGCTGGTCGTGCAATTCGGGCTCGCCCTATTACTTTTGAAGGTCCCTAACTCACAAATTGTATTTGTCTGGATTGGCAACGGTGTGAGCGCGCTGGTCAGGGCGACTGAGGCCGGCACATTGTTCGTGTTCGGATTCCTAGGCGGCGGGCCGCCGCCATTTGAGGAGACTTTTCCGGGCGCGTCGTTCGCGTTTGCCTTTCGCTCGCTGCCGCTCGTCGTTGTAATTGGCGCGCTTTCGGCGATCCTGTACCACTATCGGATTCTGCCCTGGGTGGTGAAAGGGTTTGCTTGGGTCCTCAGAAAGACATTGAACATTGGCGGGGCGACAAGCTTTGCCACCGCCGCCAATATCTTTATAGGCATGGTTGAAGCACCCTTGCTCGTGCGACCGTACCTTGAACGCATGAGCCGCTCGGAACTCTTCATCGTGATGACGGGTGGCATGGCCACCGTCGCGGGGACTGTGTTCGCCCTCTACGTTACCCTTTTGGATGGCATCATTCCCGATCCGGCAGGCCACGTACTCACTGCGTCCATCATCAGTGCCCCTGCAGCCATCATGATTGCGCTCATACTCGTTCCGCGGACGGGCGAGGAAGTTGACGACTCTAAGGTTGAGTTTGAACGCATCTACGAAAACGGCGCTGATGCCCTGACCCGCGGCACTATTGACGGCCTGCGGCTGTTCGCTTACATCATCGGCATGTTGATTGTGCTGGTGGCGTTTGTTGAATTGGCGAACATCATTTTGGAACTTGCGCCGCTGATCGCAGGCGAACCGCTGACTCTACAGAGAATTCTCGGCTGGACTCTCTCGCCGGTAGTGTGGGCGCTGGGCGTCCCCTGGGCAGAATCATTTACTGCCGGGCAACTGCTTGGCACGAAAGTGATCCTCAACGAGCTTTTAGCTTACGTCCAGATGTCGCAACTTCCCCCCGGCAGCTTGAGTGAGCGCAGCGCGTTGATCATGGCTTACAGCATCTGCGGTTTCGCAAACTTCGCCAGCCTGGGCATCATGATTGGCGGCATAGGCGCCATCGTCCCGGAGCGACGGCTGGAGATAGCAAACCTCGGTCTCAAGTCCATCCTGGCCGGCACAATGGCAACGTGCATGACGGGCGCAATTGCGGGACTGCTGTACTGGTAGAGTCCTGGGCTAGGGAAGAACGAGACGGCGAGGCAGCGATACCTGGAGCAAGAACGAACGCAAGTGCCCCGGGCGGTAGCGGCAAGACGCCAAGAACATTGAGGTCATCCGGCAGGGTTTGCTAGACTGAGTAAACGACCCGGTAGCTCAGTTGGCAGAGCACCTGACTTTTAATCAGGGTGTCCTGGGTTCGAGCCCCAGCCGGGTCACCAAGATCAGCGCTTGCTGTTGCCAGACCCCCATTGGATTTCCCACGCACACGCATGCCCTGCCGCGTAGTCGGCAGATAGGAGTACTTGGGGTCTGCCCTCCAGGGCGGATGCTTGTACTGGAACGTGCTCCCCATTTACCTTTGCGCTTTGCATTGGCGCGCCTCGATACGCGTAGGGCAACGCGAGAGAAAGGGCATGCGCCGGATGCGCCGCTTCTAGACTGAATCGCAGTGTAAGTGTCTCCGGCTGAAATTCATAGGCGGTAATCTGAAGCGAGCGCCTGGCATCGTTGAAATTCACCCAGTCCACCCCGCTAACAAAGTGAAATTCGCGATCGCGACAGTAGCCTAACACTGCCTCCAACCAGTGCTGGGACGAGGTTGGGCCCGCGCGGGTACGGAGCGGGTGGAAATACGGGTGGTAGACCGTGTGGAATTGATCGATGGCCGCGTCCGCCTGTTCCTTGGAGAGCGCGATACACTCCTCAGAACTTAGTGGCGTGCCGAAGATTTTATCCGCGGTCCAACCGTCGTCGGTGGACATCGTCGTTTGCTCATAGATGTCGAGCAGCCTGCCTTCTTCATCCATGAACTTGACCGGCAGACCGCTCCCATTGACGTATCCGGCAAAGTGAAAGCGGCCGGGGGCAAAGTTGGTATCGAGCCGCACATTGTTCTCGCGCAGGTACTTTGCCGTTTCGGTCCAGCCGGCCCAGATGACACTGTGTCCACGGTAGGTAACGGACTCATGGCCGTACCGGGTGCGGAAGGCGTCCATTTCCGCCCGCAGGCCGCTGCGCATTTCCTCCAGTGAAGGTCTGCCACCGGCAAACGCATGTTGACCGAAGTCGTGCCCCTGCTGACGCAGGGCACTCTCATGGGCCGGTGCAACTTTTGGATGGTCTTGCATCATGAGATACGTGGTGTACGGCACCTGGAAGCGGTCCGCGGTTGCGATCGTATTCATCAGGTCTTCTAATGCCATACTGTCGCCGTCGCCGTTGATGAATGCTGCGGCATGCGCCGCTTCGGGAAAGTGCCATAGACGCGGCAGCGGCTGGGCGAAGGCCGCCATCCACTCGAGGATTCGCACCAGAATGTCTTGCTGGAGATCAGCTTGGGGCAGAGGGCAAAGCGCGGGATCAAGGTAGCCGACGAAGAAATCATTGGGCTTGTACATGCGGTCACCGTCAAGATCGGGATTGGACCCGGTACTCGCCTGGTCGGCACGTCCCTGGTGGAGGAGTACTGTGCTCTCGGCAAGGTCATAGGCAAAAACCGCCCATGTGCCCCGGCCCCGGCTGCCAACCGCAATTGCGGGGTGATTAGTTACGTAGTCAGGATGTGCGGCAAAGTATGCCAGCACGTTTGAGGGATTACCATGCCAGGTATAGAGTTCGGCGCGGCCGTGAAACTGCATGGGAGGCAAGCTAATGCCGTCATTCAGGGTGCAGAGCTTATTTAGCGCGATGTAGCGATCCGCGAGGTCACGACCGAACGGAGCGAGACCCAGCGCGGACGCCAGTTGTTCAGGTGGTCGCAGCGCAATCAAAGCGCCGCCTTGCTCGACATAAGTCAGCAACGTGCCCGATGATTCAGCAGGTATATCGACATGGGTCTGCACCACAACAGGATGCTGAGCAAGCTGTTCGGGGGTGATGCTCGCGACAGCGAGATCGTGAACTGTAAACCAATTGAAGCCTTCAATATGCAGAATCTCTGTAATGTACCCTGCAAGACGCGCATTGGTCTGGCTATCCCAAATGACTAGAATTGGCGAGACGTTTTGTGACATAGTGCAGAAGCCTTCTGTGGTCGGTGCAAACGCTGACGGTAGACTGTCAGATCGGAAGCTCTGCTTGGCGGCAAGGCCTTTCGTCGATGAGTTCACGCTGCCGGCATGCTGGAAGGTCGCGCCAAGTCAAGCCCACTCACGCTTAGTTCGCTACAGCATACAGTGGCCGGCAGCGTGTGTCCACATGTGCTCCGTCTCATTGGAGATTGTAAAAAGGGTTTGCACCACCTGCTGCCCTTCCCAACGGAGGTAGGCACGCGAATTCCCCTACCGGTGAGTACAGACACAATCGTTGACGGCTCATTAGCCTTCCAGTAGCATAGAATTACGGTGCAATTGCGCCATTCGACGAAGGAGCGTAGCTCAGCTGGAAGAGCACTGGTCTCCAAAACCAGCGGTCGGGGGTTCGAATCCCTCCGCTCCTGCCAAGCGCCAGCCAGGGGCCCTCTGCGGCAGAATCATGGGCCTCATTTGGGTTGGCAAACTCTTACTACCTGAGCGGACTGTGATCAGCCTCGTCGCGCTTGCTTGGAATTGTCCTTGGCGATTCAAGCTAGGCGCATCACTCGGCAGTGCAGGTAGGGTCTTCTGCTCTGCAGACCGGCCTAGCTCCGGTCATTGGCGCACTCACTGGCTTTGGTTACAGGTGGAGCAAAGGCCGCCACGGGGCAAGCTCACATCCCAATTGGAGACTCTTGCGTAGCTTAGCCTGGCCTAGCTATTGGGATTTGAGTCTGGTCGGTGACCATTCCCCCTTTCCCGGCCCCCTCCCAGGGCAAGGAAGCTCCCTCGCCAGCCGGCTCGGACGGTGCAAAGTCTCAATCGTGTGTGAAATTGGGCTGGAAAGACAGAAGAAAGAGCAGACTTTAGGCTGTCACGTGTCATACACTCTTGAGTGGGTCTCTTCGGCTGGTTATAGCACGTTAGCCATGGGTCAATGTAGTGGATCTGAGGTTCACACGCGATGAAACTGGCACTCTATGGAGGTATTGGCTGGCAACACCCGTTTGGGCTGGCGAAAGTCCTCGCGTGGGCTGGGAAGTATGGATATCACGGCATAAGTCTGCGGGGCTATACACTCGACGTTCCACAGCGATTGGAACGCCACTACAACGCTGTGGGCTACGATATGATCAGTCCGCGGCTCGTAAATGAGGCAGGGAGAAACGAGTTTCGCCGCGTTCTCAAGGCCAAGAAGCTCGAAATCGCCTGTCTTTCCTGCTATTGCCCGTTGACCTATCCCCCGGGAGAACTCCGCGCGCAGAGTCTGTCACTCAACCGGGCCTACATCGACTTGGCCGCCGCTCTTGACGTGTATTGGCTCCGCAGCATCGGCAACGTCCTTGACCCCGTGCCGGGAGTAGCGCTTTCGTTCGAAGAAGCCCAGGACCATCACGTGGCTGCGCTCAGAGAGCTCATGCCGTATGCCAAAGAGCGTGGCATTCGTCTGATCGTAGAAACCAATGAGAATACGACCACGTCCAATGCCGATGAACTCTTGGCCGTGCGCGATGCAGTAGGGCCCGATCTTGATATCGTGATGGACGGCGCCAATCTTTACATGGAGGGCATGGACGTGCTGGGTGCAGCGCGTCAGTTAGCGCCGCACATTGCTATGCTCCATGTGAAGAACGTTCGCCGCCGCCGGCCGGGGGAGCTAGACTATCTGCCAAAGAACGTGTACGGCTACGAGTGGACGAAACTCCCGGATGGAGATGTCGATTGGAAGGCAGTGCTCGCTGAACTGCGACAGGGAGGCTTCGACGGCTACGTGCTGTATGAATACGTTAATCCGTTCAAAGGCATGCCGCGAGCCTATTGGCACCTCTTGCCTGACCCGGAAGAGGCTGCAAAGTCAGCAGCGGAATACTTGCGAGACATTGCCGGACTCTAACGGATCTGCGCTTGCGCAACCCTCGCACAACACAAGGACCAGCCTCAGCAAGACACCTGGAAGTCATGCCAACTACGCTCCACCAGCTAGCTTGGCAACAGGTCGTTTCTTGCCGTTCCTTGCGCTACCGCTTTCCTCTCTCCTATGCGATCGAGACGCCAGGCTTCTCCCGGTGTGAGATGAGAAGGGGGTGATTGACCGGGAAACCTAGTTCCAATACGCTAGAGGCACTCCCGATCATCTGGCAGAGGAAGCTCCCGTATGATGAAAGTGGGTTTCGGACCCATAGCCTCTTTGACGGTTGCGGGAGAAAGTCAATGGCGAAGAACTCTGACAAACAACATCGAGCCATTGGGAAGGTAATGTTGTTGCGCTTGCAGTCACGCTGGCGACCTGGACGCTTGCGCGCGTTCCAGGCAATAGCAGGCATTGTTATCAGTATAGTTCTCCTGTGGTTGGTGCTGCGGGGGCTTGACCTAAGGCAGACTTGGGCTGCGCTCAGCAACACCAACTATTGGTACCTGGCGCCCGCAGTGTTTGTCTACTTTCTTGGTGTGGCGATTCGGGGCCTCCGCTGGCAGCGACTCTTGTTGCCGGTTGAGCGCATTCCTGCCCGGCAGGCGATTGCACTCCTAATCGTCGGTTACACCGTGAACAACATTGTGCCGGCGCGTATGGGGGACGTCATGCGCGTCTTCTTGCTTGCACGGGAGACGGGGATTCGCAAGAGCGCTTCTCTGGCAACTGTTGTCCTGGAGCGCCTCTTGGACCTGTTGGCCATACTTGCCATAATTGTGGCGTGCACGCTTGTGCTCCCCTGGCCGTCGCCGATTCTTACGGCCCTACGTGTTGCCGCAGTACTGGCGATTGTAGCGGCTGGAGTTTTAATTCTTGTCGCCACCCACCAGTCTCAGCGCTTGCAGGATGGCGTCGGCCCGGCTCGAACAGTGTGGAGAGCCCTTGCGCTCTCGGCACTGCTGGCTGTCTTGCTCGGGACGGCCTTTGCTGAGCTTGGACAGTGGATCCCCGAAACACTTTTGCTGCCTTTAGCCGGCGCAGGCATTGTATTCTTACTCGCAACGTTCGTTGCCGCTACCGTCGCCCGCGGCTATTTGATTTCCCTGCCCTTGCGTCTCTCACTCTTACTGCCTGGCAGGCTGGGCTATCGGATAATCTCTATGGCGAGGTCATTTGTTGAAGGTCTTCAGAGCCTCCGTTCGCCCCAGCGACTGGCGGAAATGGCTGGACTGAGCATGGCGTCTTGGATTGTCGAAGGGCTATCGTATTATGTGATCGCGCGCAGCATGGGCATTGACGAATCGGTCCTGGTGTTTCTCTTGACGATGGGTGTCATCAATATCTTCTCCGCGATTCCGTCTTCTCCCGGGTATATTGGACCGTTCGAGTTTGCGGGAAAGCTCGTGCTAACGCAGTTTGGCATTGCGGCTGAAATGGCAGTTGCCTACCTTCTCCTGATGCACGTACTCCTCCTGCTGCCTGTGGTAGTGCTTGGTGGCGCGCTCGCTTGGAGGCGCCGCGAGCGCTGGTGGCCAACTTCGGTGGATTCGCCGCAGTCTCCGCTGGGCCAAACTACAACGTAAAGCCAACCTGGAAAATTATATGGATGCTATGCCGAAAAACGCCGATCCGGATGCTCCGTTGCGTATAGCCGTCGTTGGCGGTGGCTTTAGTGGTCTGGCTGCCGCCGAAGCTTTGCTGGCTCAAGGCGCCCAGGTCCACATCTTCGAGAAACAGTCGCAGCTTGGAGGCGAGGTCGCCACACGCGCGATTGGAAGCACATTTGTCGAGTATTACTACCACCATTGCTTTAGCAGCGACCATCACCTTCTCGCCTCGGCCGACCGCCTCGGCGTAAAAGACCAGCTAACCTGGGTCGATTCCACAATGGGATTCTATTGGAAGGGCCGGTTGCTCCCCTTTAATGGTCCGGCTGACGTCCTGAGATTTGAGCCGCTTAGTCCGCTGCAGCGCTTTCGGCTCGGTCTGTCAGTGCTCTACTTGCAAAGACGAAAACATTGGCAGCCATACCAGGACATAAGCGCTGCAGACTGGATGCGACGCTTCTGTGGCGACCGTGTATTTGACACGGTGTGGGGCGGCTTGCTCAAGGCAAAGTTTGGCGAAGACTGGCACCGTGTGAGCATGTCTTGGCTCTGGGCCCGCATCCACGTGCGGGCGGCCTCGCGTTCGAAGGGCATGGCAAAAGAGCAATTGGGCTACTTCAACAACTCGTTTCGCACACTGGTGGATGCTTTTGGGCGCCGCATTGAAGAACTGGGAGGTCACATTCACCTAGAAGCGGCCGCCGAGCGGATAGTCATTGAAGACGGACAGGCGCGCGGCATTGTGACTGGCGGTGAGCGGCACGATTTCGATCTTGTGCTGGCGGCTGTGCACACGCCCATCTTTCTCTTTCTCACGCCCGATCTTCCGGCAGAATATCGTGAAAGACTGGGCAGTATCGAGTATAAGGGAGCGTCTTGCCTGCTTCTGGAACTCGACCGCCGGATGTCGCCGTTCTATTGGCTCAATATCAGCGCGGCAGAGCTGCCGTTTACGGCTTTGGTGGAGCAAACGAATCTCGTGTCGCCGGAGGCCTATGGTGGGAGCCACTTACTTTACGTAGCGCGCTACATGTCGCCGGGAGACCCGTTGATGCGTATGGAAACCACGGCGCTATTTGAACACTACTTGCCGTTCCTGCAGCAAGTGTATCCAGATTTTTCTAGGGAGATGGTCAAGAATATGTGGTCGGGCGGCGATCCGTTCGCCCAGCCCCTCGTCGAAGTTGGCTACCAGCGCAAGAAGCCGGAATTACGCACACCGATCCCGCGGCTCTATCTGGCAAACACAACACTCATCTATCCCGAAGATCGGGGCATAAACTATAGCATCCGCCTGGGACAGGAAGTCGCTCAGCGGATCTTCGCCGATGCACCAAAACTCAAGCAGCAGCGGAATTGACATAAGTTTTGCCGCTTGACCGCTGCGATCACTATTCCCTAGAATCATTCTAGACTTGCCGAAGTGGCGGAACGGAAGACGCGCTGGTCTCAAAAACCAGTGGGGTAACACCCGTGCGGGTTCGAATCCCGCCTTCGGCACCAAGCCAACTGCGCCAGCATTTGCATTGGTGGGATTAGTACCTCCCGTCGCTCTTGATTCGCTCACTTTTCCTGCGCGCAAAGCGCAAGATCTGTCTGGGAGATCGCCATGACCAGATTGCATATTGCTGTGCTGGGTGGTTCTCATTCCCAATTGCAGGTAGGTCCCCACTTCTTGGCGTGAGTTGTCCGGCCCAAGCTGATGTCGTGGCCGTTGAGTCTGTGCGAAAGTCACGATTAAAATCCTGGGGGAGCTAATGACGAGCGTGCTATTTGTAGCCTTAGGCGGCGCCTTCGGCGCGACCCTGCGCTACTTGCTCTCAGGAGTCATCAATCGCTACTTCGAGACCTCATTCCCAGCGGGAACTCTGGGGGTCAATCTCATCGGCTGCTTCGCGGTGGGACTGTTGTGGGAACCACTCGCTAATACAGCACTTTCTCCACAGATTCGCACCTTTTTCCTGATTGGCGTACTCGGCGCATTTACGACGTTTTCAACCTACGGCATCGAAAGCGTGAATCTCGTGCGCGCCGGCGAACTGCGCTTGGCGCTCCTCAATCTCATCCTCAGCAATGTGCTGGGAATTGCATTCGTCCTGCTGGGCCTCGGTATCAGCCGACTCGCGAGTAGCGCTGTATAGCTGAGATCGTCTCGACTAGATTGAATGTAGAGAGCTCGGGCATAGCGCCAACGTGGCGATTGCATCTGAAGGTTCTTGAACCGCGATTAATAGGGTGTGGACTTGCCATTGCGGATCGATTGATCAGGTCGTCAGGCGTTGCAGTTGTCGAATACAATCCTCTAGCTCAGGCGCGTCCAATCGAATTGCACGCCTATGGCTTGGGAACGGTCTTGCGTGAGCATGGAATACGCATCGGGGGCTTCGCGTGGGTCATAGTGGTGCGTAATGAGGTCCTCAACCTGCATTTGGCCGCGTTCCACATAGGTGAAGAAGAGTTCCGTCATGTGCTTGTGGGTCCAGTGGGCGTAGTCGGTTGCGGTGGGAGGCGGGTTGGAGCTGTGGGCACCTACGAGCGTCACGCCGCGGCGGATGATGTCGCCGGTGAGCCGTTGATTTGAAGGCGTGCCGGTGTCACCGAGCAGCAGGACTTTCCCGAAGCGCCGCGCCAGTGGCAGTGCCGTGGGCAATACCGCCGCGTTGCCGGTAATGTCGTAGACGACGTCGGCCAGCTTCCCATGCGTAAGCGACGCGATTGTCTCCTCAGCATCAGCAGATGAGATCGGCAAAGTGTGGGTCGCACCGTGGGATGCTGCCAGTGCTAGACGCGCCGGTGCCGGATCGATGACTATCACCCGATTGGCTCCGAGCAAACGCACGAATTGCACCACTAGCTGACCCAATATGCCGGCGCCTATCACCACCACGTCGTCGCCCAGCCGGTGCTCCGCGCGCCGGACAGCATTCTGCGCAATGCACGCCAAGTAGAACCAGGCGGCAGCCTGATCAGTAACGCCCTCCGGAATCTTTATGGCGCGCCCCGCGTCGCTGATGGCGTACTGCCCGTGCTTCGCGGGCATTGCAACGCGGTCTCCTGAAACTACACTGGTAACCCCGGCGGCGGTCTCAAGCACCTCCCCAACCGCGCTGTACCCAGGCCGGAAGGGATACTTCACCCACTCGTCCCAGTGCGTGCCTGGCGCAAAGTTGCGTTGCAAGCAGATGCATTCTGTACCAGTGCTGATGAGGGAGCGCCGCAGACGCACCAGAATTTGACCCGACTGGACATCCGGTACGGGATGCCGCTGAACAGCAACAGAGTCTTTGGCAAGAAAGACAATATCTAGGGAGTCCATGGTTTTATCACCTATTGTAGTGGAAACGGTTTACTTCGCTACGGGGCGAATGCCAGCTCTCGCATACGATGGAATGTACCAGGCCTGAATACTATAAAGCACCCCATCGTTTCGCATTGCATCACCACGTGTCTCGGAAGAGACGGCAGATTGACTCTGTGAATAACTCGACCGCAAATACGTTGACTTGGTGATATTATGGCAGTCTTGGATTAGCAATTCGAATGCTTGCCGCCGCATGATGACAAGCGTACGATATCGCTAGTAGCGCAGACTGCCAAGACCGCCCTGGAAGGCGCACTTATCTTTACATAACAGAGGGAGTAGGCCGGTGACGCAAAGCCAATCCTATCCGTTCTTTGACGTACGTGGCGCGCCGTATGAGTTGGGTCGCCAGCACGGAGAGGCGTGCCGCGAGCAAATTCGCAGTTTCCTGGAGCATTCGTATCGGTCGATTGGAGAGTACAAACAGCAAGATCCCGCAACGTTGCGAGCGCGGGCGGAGTCGTTTGTGCCTTCCATCCAAGGGTTCATTCCCGATGCAATAGCAGAGATGCAAGGCATCGCGGCAGGCGCAAATGTCTCCCTGTCTGAGGTCGTGTTGTTGAATGTGCGCACTGAGCTCACATTGGGCGACGCCGGGTTGAGCGACGGATGCAGTTCGCTCGGCTTCCTGACGAGCCGTACGGACAACGAGAGTACAATCATTGCCCAAAATCAGGACGTAGGGGAGTGGATGAAGGAAGTGGGCGTGGTGTTGAAGGTGTCGCCAGACGAGAAACCGGCATTCATCATGTTTACGTGGGCGGGTGTGATTGGGTACCCGGGTTTCAATGAGCACGGTGTTGCATTCGTGCAAAACCAACTCTATACGGAAGGCTGGCGGGTCGGGGTCTCACACTACCCTCTCAAGCGGCGGATCTTGGAGTGCCGCAATCTTGCGGAGGTTCTTGACATAATGAGTAAGACGACATTCTCTTCTGCTGGCAATTACCTGATGGTGGACGGAGAGAACCGCTTGGTGGATGCTGAGATTGCCGCTCCGCACGGCGTTGGCGTACTCGAAGCCAGCGATGACACCCTGGCACACACGAACAACATTCGTTCGCCTGAACTTGAGCAGTTCGACACGTTTCGCAGCCAATTGCCCGACTCAGAGCCGCGCTGTGCCCGGGCAGACCAGTTGGTCTCAAGTGTAGACCGTGTGTCGGCAAACGACGTGATGCAGATGATGTCTGACCATGCCGGCCATCCTCACAGTATTTGTAGACATAACGATGGCACGCCGGAGAGCATCGAAACCGTGGCCTCTTACGTGATGGAGCCGCTCCAGGGACGACTCCACGTCAGCTACGGCAATCCGTGCGCGAACGGCTATACGGCTTACACGCTCTAGAACGATACAGAGACATTGAGTTCGGATTTCGTAGTCCCAGTTGCAAGGGGATTTTTGCGTAAGCCCGTTGGGCGCGGCTCTGGGCACAGTTTTCAGATTCATTGACTTGGTGGGCGCGGCCCCAATTGCACATGCCTTGTAGGCTGGAGTCACGTGCAAATCATGCTGAGGCTGATCGCAGCCATTGTGCTCCTTCAGTGACAGCCAATTTAAATGAGACAAGCGCTGCCCATCTCTGAGCCCATGAGTCGGCTGACGACCAGATATAGGCTACTGAAACATCAAACCAAGATTGGTTCCGAAATCCAAGATAAGTTCCGAGAATGTATCTTCTCGGAACTTATTTCCAGTTTTCATTCAGCAAGATAGCTCTGGCACACATTGACCGCCTGATCAATCGCTTGCCCGATGACAATCTCGCCACGCGCCAGGGGCAGCGTGACTTGGTAAAAGAGTTGATACGAGATTGCCGAGCTACTGGCCGCGTGGGAGGCTTTAGCATTGGGTAAACTCTGCAGCGCGGTTTCTCGCATCGATTCTGGGAGTATCAAGTCGAAGTGGCCGGTATCCGGTTTTTCAAGGTATTGCCAGCCGGCCGTCACGGCGGGCAATACCCGGCGTTCGCCAATCCAGTGAGCGAGAGGAATGAGCGCTTCATACGCGCTCTCCGCGTCCGCAGTGGCCGGCGCCGCCAGCACTTCCTCCAGCAACAGCGGCGTCGCTCTCTTTGGTCCCTGCGGCATTGGCGTGTAGCTTGGCCAGTAGCCCCATGGAGTCTTCATGAAACGCGAAAAGCGCATGGCGCTTGGAACAGTGTCCTCGTAACCCCGCAAATCAGAGTCTGCGATGTCGGGCCCATAGGGAAGGATGCCATGCACTCTCCCCAGTTCATCCCAGGCCGTGAGCGCGCGCTCGGCGGCCGGTCCTTCCAGATGTATGACGCCTGTATCCAAGTCTACGATTTCACCGCCCTCCTACAGCAGGAAGGGTAGCCAGTCCGGGAAGTCCCAGTTCGCCGAAAGGCCCCACTGTTCGGGCTTGCCGTCTTCATTGGCGTCCAGAGTCAGGTGCTGGCCTGCCTCGATGAAGTCCGACCAGGTCCATTCGGCATCCGGCGGGGCCACATTGGCACGCTGAAAGCGGTCTGCGGCGTAGCCGAGCACGCCTGGCGCCACCGCGATAGGCAAGCCGAGGGTCTGGCCTTTATACCGCACGAGGCGCATGGCCTCATCCGAAAACGCGTCCAGCGGACTCTGCGTATCCTCCTGCAACCAGCGATCAAGTGGAAGGAAAAACCTGGCTCTAAGGATATCCATGATTTGCGCATAGGAAGGAAGCCAAACTACATCCCCTGCGGAAACCCCGCCTGCCGCCGCCGTGTTCAGGTAGTCAAGTACTGACTCGGCACCCAGAAAACGGTTGTTATCGTCGGTCTTCCTCGGCATGGCGACGAACTCGAGCGTTGCGCCCTCAGGCGTGCCCGGCACCTCGCCACTATTCCACCCTGTGACTACTTCCCGGCCGAGAATGCTTGGCTTAGGCGGGTTTTGAATGAACTGATGTTCCAGGTACGCCAACGTATACTGCCGCGGCTCCTTGGCGGGCTTTTCAATGTCTGCCGCGCTGGAACTCGGTTCCATCCGCGACGATTGCTCGTCATCTTCATCACCACCACAACTTGCCAGCAGCGCTACTGCACCGCTGAACACTGCAATTCCCATCCAATCGCGTCGCGTCACGGTCCTTGCTCCTTCCATGCCTGCAAATGGAGGCTTCTTGTATTCGAGACCCCATAAGCGTCCCCTCAGTCGCTCGCGCAAGCGCGCTGCAGTGGCGAAAAGTGTCTCGACCGTCTGGCTGCGTAACCACAGTGAAATTATATGTCAAGAATGTCACTTCCAGTATAATCTGTAATTATGTACAGTGCAACTCAAGCTCGCGCATGCTCTCCTGAGTATCTCTCAAAGTACAATTGACGGGAATTGCACTGCCATTTAGAGTTGTTTGACCAAGCCGTATTCCTGTGGGATACTTGAGAAAGTGTCAAGTACGGTTGAAGGAGACCCCAGCGGTCACCGAACCGGAGGAGTGCGAATGGGAGCCTTTTCGCGGATGGGCGCTGTGCTCAGCGCCAAAATCAATGCGCTGTTAGACCGAAGCGAGGACCCGGCTGAGACGCTTGACTACGCTTACGAACGACAGCTTGAACAACTGCACAAGGTCAAGCGCGGTATTGTTGAAGTTGTAACATCCAAGCGGCGCCTCGAAATGCAGGCCGCAAAGTTGGAAGGCAACGAAGCAAAACTTTCAGACCAGGCTCAGCGTGCCATCCAGGCGGGCCGCGAAGACCTTGCCCGCATCGCGCTGCAACGCAAGCAACTCATAGTGACCCAGGCAGATGGGCTCCGACAGCAGATCCAAGCTCTGGAGCAGGATCAGGAGCGGCTGGCGCTCACCGAGCAAAAGCTTGTGGCGAAAGTAGAAAACTTCCGCACACGTAAGGAAGTTATCAAGGCCCAATACAGCGCGGCTGAGGCGCAGACACGAATTAGCGAATCGGTATCGGGACTTTCTGAGGAAATGGCGGACGTCTCGTTGCTCGTCGAGCGAGCTGAAGAACGCACGGAGTCCTTGCAGGCCCGGGCATTGGCGATTGATGAACTAGTGGATACCGGGGTGCTGGAGGATTCCACAGGATCACGCTCTGACTTTGTGGATAGAGAGTTGAATAAGCTCAGTACCGAAAGCGGCGTGGATGAAGAGTTGGAAATGCTCAAGCGACAGCTAGAGGACAAAGGCAAGAAGCAGTTGGAGGACCACGCATGATAGTTCGCATCGCCACTGTGGGTCAATACCGCCTTGACGACGCTATCATATCCGATTTGCAGCGCTTTGATGATGCCATCGAGCAGGCTGTAACAGGTACCGATGACGGGTCTTTTCGTGAGTTGCTCCAGCAGATGCACGACTTGATTACCCAAAAGGGCACGCCGCTGCCGGATGACGAGATAGTGCCCTCAGACGTAATTCTACCGCCGCCGGATGAGACACTGGAAGAAGCTCAGAAGCTACTTGGCGCTGAAGGGTTTGTTCCAGGCCGCTCGGAGTAAACCCGGTGGAGTAGATTGGCCTCAATTGGCAAAGCAAGGGAAAAGCGCCTGTCGCCTGAGCGACAGGCGCTTTTATGTAAAGTATAGTCACTTGCATTGCACGAGTGTGGCGGTGGGCGCGCTTCGAAGGGGGCTATACGTCCCAGTTGGACAACTGTAGAGGTGCAACCATCCGGACTCTCCCGAGTTCAGTACAACCGTACACTCGCACTTTGATGGCCTACCGCCTCTTCTCTATGTGGTGAACTGGGTGAACCGGGAAAAAAGTCAGGCTGGATAACTCTCACCTTTTTTCTGCAATTGCGCGTACGTTTAGTAGCGGTCTTCACGAGACGAAGCTATTCGTTGACGTAGTTGGTGAGCCAGTCTGTTGCCTGCGTGGCCGCTTGCTCGACTCCCACCTCATCCCGAGCCAGACGATACGTAATGATATTGAACAGGGCGTTGGTCATGGCTGGGCTGCTCGCAACGTGGGAAGCCTTGGCATTAGCCAGGGCTTGCAATACAGTGTCTTGCGTCGACTCAGAAAACACCAGGTCAAAGTGGTCACGATCGGGACGCTTGATGAATTGCCAGCCTGCCGTAACTGACGGCAAAACGCGGCGTTCGCCAAGCCAACTCGCTAATGGCACGAGTATCTCGTAGGCGCGCTCTCCCTGTGCTGCATCCGGAATAGCCAGCGCTTCCGTGAGAACGAGGGGGGTCGTATTACTGGCACCAGCGGGCATTGGAGTAACGAGCCGCCAATGCTCGGGCAAGTATTGAAAGAAAATTGAGAAAAACATCCCTCTTTGAAAGAGGTCGTGGTAGCCCTGAAGCGCTCTTGTGGTGACCTCAGGTCCATAGGGTAGTATGCCGTGCACTCTTCCCAGCTCATCCCAAGCGCTTAGCGCGCGTAGGCTCGCCGGTTCATCCATTCCAATCTTCCCCATGTCTAGGTCGGCAACCGTGCCGCCTTCCTGCAGCAGGAGCGGCAGCCAATCCGGAAAGTACGCCGCAGCGACAAAGCCCCAGCGGTCAGGAGAACCATCGCCGTCTAAATCCTCCGTTAAGCGTTTGGCCGCCTCTATGAAGTCTTCCCACGTCCACTCGTGCGTGGGTGCTGCCACAGCGGCGCGCTCAAATCGGAGTGAATTGTGAGCCAGCACACCCGGGGCGACTGCAATCGGCAACGCCAAGGTCTGCGCCCGAAATCGCACCAGACGGCGGGCTTCTTCGGCAAAGACCTCGAGGGGCCTCTGGTCGTCCGCTTGCAGCCAGCGGTCGAGCGGCGCGAGCAGCCCGGTCTTGTATATGTCCGGGACATCCTCCTGATGCGGCAGCCAAATGAAGTCTGCAGAGACTCCTCCTGCCGACTGCGTGGCAAGAAAATCTCTAGCCCCTCCCTCCGTTGGAACCAACACTAGTTGCAGCGACGTCCCCGGGGGTGCGCCGGGTACATTACCCCTTGTCCACTCCTGTATGGCTTTCTGACCGGGCGTAACCATGAGGGGATGGTCCAGGACAGCCAGCGCAAACTGCTGTACCTCCTTTGCCGCATCAACGCCGACTCCAACCCGGGAGCCAGGCTCATCTTGTGGCGGTCGATCTTCCTCGTCACCACCGCCACAACTCAGTAGCAATGAGACACTTGTTCCAAGCAGCGCGCCACCGAGAAGTTTGCGTCGGGTCATGCTGCAATGTCTCCTCTCGGTCTGGGGGCTTGGATCAATTAAAGCAGTACGCAAGATCGAAACGGCTACCGGCTAGTCTGGGCATTCTCAGTGTAGCGGGTAGGCAGTGCTGATGCCTCCACCTCTTTGACACCGATCACTCGTAGGCCAATATCCCGTACACGTCGCAGATGGTCCGGCGTGCGAAAGTCGCCTTGAACGTGGGCCACACCGGTCTCTGCATCTATGCGCACGGCATCCAGGCGGCATTCAAAGAGGTAGGAATCATCCTTCAACAAGCGAAAAAGCGCGGCCTCACGCATCAGCCACCGCATAGGTTCTGCGGCATTTGAGCGCAACATGGGTAAGACAAGGGCTTCCCACGCCGATTCGAACATCAATCCTGAGAGTAGCCAGGCGGGTGGGAAAACGATAAAGAATATCGGCGCAAAGCTTAGCCTATAGCCCGCAGCGACACCCACTGCGTGCAGGGTGGCTGCAGCCAGAATGGGTACTACCGCAAGAGCAATGACCGATTGCGGGCCCGGATGCGACGAAAAATAGGAGCCGACCAGCAAACTCCAGGAGATCCCTCGACGCACGCTCCAACGGCGTACCGCACCCATGACGGCGCCCAAAACTCCGCCGGCGAGGACAACAAGCAAGAGCGTGAATACGGCCAAAGGCGTAACGCTGCTTGCAAACGTAGTGACGGCTGTGAAGCCTATCGTGCCACGATTGAAGAGAAGAGTAGCGACTACGCCAACAGCACCAAGGAGCACCAGGGGAATGCACGGTAACAGCGCGCCGGCAGCAAAGCCGGCCGCCATTACGGTGCGCACGCTGACGACCGTGAGAACAGTGTCTGCGTCAAGCGCATCAGGCACATCGCTGGGCAATGTCTCCATCAGCGGAATCCTGTCCGGTTTATGAGGATCCGCGTTTATCACGGTCTATTGCTCCATGAGACTAAAGCTACCAAAGCGGGGTGCTTGGAAAGCGACAGAGACCAGCGCCGGCAAGGACACTCGTGCCGCCCATAGCACTCGGAAGTGCGAGAACTCACAATGACTTTCCGTTCTCCGTTTTCTGCTCTCCGCATATTCCATGCAAAGGAAGGTCACTACCGACAGCCTGGTTGTCCGGCATTGAGGTAGGTCTATCGACTTGCTTTTCAAGGATGGTCAGACCTTCTGCCTCAACTGCGCGTACACCGATTACGCGCATGCCGACTTCTCGTGCCCGGCGAAAGTGATCGGGCGTGCGAAAGTCGCCGCGAATGTGCGCCACACCGGTCTCGGAATCAATCCGGACCGCATGGAGGCGGCAACCGTACAACTCGGAATCATCTTTCAACAGGCGTACGAGCGCTGCTTCTCGTCTGAGCCAGGTCAATGGCTCGCCTACGGCGACGCGCAGGATGAGGAAGACAATTGGTTCCCACAACGCCTCGTATACAAAGCCGCTAAGTGACCAGAGAGGAAACATGAATACAAGCACGGGCGCAATGCTTACGAGAAAGCCAACTTCGAGGCTGATGTTGTGCAGAGCGGCAGCTATGAGCAAGGGCACCATAAAGGCTGCTATGGCCGTTTGCGGTCCCGGATGGGACGAAAAGTGGTGCCCCACGAGCAACGACCAGGAAATATACCGCCGGACGCACCAGCGCCGTACCGCTCCCATGACGGCTCCCAGGACAATGCTCCCGAGGAGCACCAGCACGTAGGTCTCTGCCGCAATCTGGAGGTTTGCCGGTGATATTGCAAGTGACATGGTCGTGTAGACCGTGCCACGATTGAAGAGTAACGTGCCAAATAGGCCGACCAGAACGAGAAGTGCAAGGGGAATTAACGGAACAAATGCACCGGCCGCCAGGCCGGTCACAGCCGCCGTGCGCAGGGTGACGACGGTGAAAACTGCGTCCGCGTAACTGGCATCCGGTAGTTCATCTGTCGGCGGTGGCATCCCCATCGAAGCTTCTCCGGAGCGAGCCACAGAATTGCCTCTACGGCCATCATACCCGACCAATAAGTACCGGTCAAGCCTTCAATTTCTGCCGACAGCGATTGCTAGCGTAAGGGAACCACCAAAAGCTGCAGCTAGTTCTCCGGCCAAGCGCCGAGTTTCGCGGTGAATTCCAAGTTCTCACCGTTGCGGTGTGTCGTAATCGTGATTTCGTCACCAACACTCTTTGATTGGATATAGGCGATGAGGTCGTCTACAGTTTTCATCGGAACGCCGTCGATGGCTGTGATGATATCCGCATTGCGGGGATTCCCCACCGCGCCACGCATACCTGCCTCTTGTGCCGGTCCGCCCGGCGTTACACCTCGAACCCAAACGCCGTTTAGGATGTCGAGATTTCTGTCGCGAGCGACCTGCGGCGTAATTGTGGCCATGCTTACGCCCAAGAATGCGCGACGGATCACCTCACCGCGTATCAGTCGTGGCAAGAGCTGCTGCACCAAATTCGACGGAATGCTCAAGCCGATTCCCTGAAAGCGCTCATTGTTCGTTTGAATGGCTGTCGTAATGCCGATCACCTCGCCATTGACATTGAGGAGCGGTCCGCCGGAATTGCCGGGGTTGATTTCAGTGTCGCTCTGTATGAGACCGCCGAGTTGGCGTCCCCTTTCGGGGTAGGTTCTTCCCACTGCGCTCACGATTCCCGCCGTGATGCTGTGGCCGAATCCATATGGCGCACCGATTGCGAAGACTGGGTCCCCCGGCTTTACCGCCCGTGAATCACCGAACCGTGCAATCGGCAGGGCTCCTGGCGGAAACTCTGCCTGAATGATGGCGAGGTCCGTCCCTGGATCACTGCCAACGACTTCTGCAAATAGGGTGCTCCCGTCGAGTAACTGCACCCGCACTCTATCGGCCTCGCTGATGACGTGATTGTTCGTGAGGATGTGGCCTTCTCCATCCACGATGATGCCGGTTCCTCCGCCAAACCTGCGGGATCCGTCTTCATTCTCATCCAAGATCAAAACGGTAACTACACTCGGAGCAACCGCCTGATAGACTGCGGCAGCGTTTGCCTCTGCCCCTTCTACGTAAGTGATTTGCGGTGTCTGTGAAACCGGTGCTAGGTCAGATTGCGCATTGCGCAAGATTAGCCAAGCCGTGAGACCTCCGGCAACTATTCCCGTTAGCATGGAGACTACCGCACAAAAGATGACAACGCCAGCCAGTCCTCTCGGACCCCGCGTGCCATCGTCATGAGCCTCGTCTCTCGAATCATCGGGGAACGAAGACATAGCCATCGCCGTGCCTCCTTGGCATAATGCATCTTCTCACTCAATTATATCGGAGCTAGTTAAGTATTTCCTGATAGGCTAACTGTTGAAAGTGGAATGCAAACAGCTCGCTGGGGAGTTACTTCGTTGGTTCGCGGCGTGGCGAATGCTCACTGTGCGCACCGTTCTTATCGTCTGCTTCCGTTTCAGCCTTCATCGGCGCGGATACTTCCCCACCCAAGACCGACATGTTGCGAGGCAATCTGACCGTTACGGTAGTTCCCTGATCCGGCGCACTCTTTATGTCAAGTCTAGCACCATGGGCCTCCACAATCCATTTTGCGATAGAGAGTCCCAGTCCAAACCCGCCTGAGTGGCGGGTACTGTCCGCCTGGAAAAAGCGGTCGAATGCGCTGGCGATGTCCGACTCTCGCATGCCGATGCCGGTGTCTTTCACAATTAGACGCACCGCGTGCAATTCGCTCGCTGTGTCGATGGTGACCGTGCCTCCTGCCGGTGTGTACTTTAGTGCATTATCAAGCAAGATGAGCACCAATTGGCGGAGCAAGTCCGGGTCACCCATTATGCAGACATCTTCACCGGTCGCGTTCAATCGAACTGCTACCATGGCGTTGAAGTACGGCGCCTGACGACAAACGTCCGCAGCAATCTCATTTATGTCCACCCGTTCGCGCCGCACGGTCTGTCCGGCATCGGCCCGTGCCAAGGCCAGCATGTCTGAAACCAGACGGCTCATGCGTTCCGACTCTACCGCTATGTCGTTGAGCGCGGCCGTGCGTTCCTCATCCGAGAGATCTGGTATATCCCGCAGCAGCGCCACATTGCCGCGAATCACCGTCAAAGGAGTCCGGAGTTCGTGCGAGGCGTCGGCCACGAGGCGCCGCTGGGCCGCAAGCGCCTCAGCTACCCGAGCGTAGCTGCTCTGAAGTCGGTCAAGCATGGTGTTGAAGGTTTCCGCAAGTCGGCCTACTTCATCACGTGCGCCGGCTTGCGGCACCCGTTTACTGAGGTCTTGCGTCTGCCCAATCACCTGGGCAGCCTGCGCGAGGCGTTCTAATGGCAGCAGGCCAGCGTGCGCAATGAGGTATGCCAAGCCCATTGCCGCGATAATGCTGGCGCCGCCACCAACGAGGATGATCAGGCGCAGTTCGCGCAAACTCGTTTCCACGTCGGTAAGCGAACGGGCGAGCTGGAGCATGCTGACCAGCCGCCCTTGGACGACATAGGGGTGGTGGTAAATGCGCAGGGGAGTCCCACGAATTGATGCAGTTTCGATGAAAGGCTGACCCTTGCGAGCTCGTTCCAAAACGTCGTTGCCACTTGGGAGCTGCTCATCGCTAAGGTTTGTGGACCGAGAGAGGACCTTGCCGTCGCTGCCAACCACCTGTAAGAATATGCCGGAATGAGCGAATGCGTCGCTGTATTCCGGCCGCAGCACGATTTGCAAACCTTGCTGGGTGGAGCGCGTTTGCGTAAAGAGTAGTGCCTCACGCGTCTGAGTTTCGAGGGCTTGATCGATCTCGCCATAGATCGCGCGAGAAATGAGAATGTACGTCAGGGCATAGTAAACAACGAGCGTAATTGCAAGTACGCTCCCTGCCAGGAACGTAAGGCGGAGACGCAATGACATGAGTTATGTCTCGCGTAGTACGTATCCGACACCGCGCACCGTATAGATAATGCGGGAGCCTCCGTCCGCCTCGAGCTTTTGCCGCAGGTAGCCGACATATACTTCCAAGACATTAGACTCTCCCTCAAAGTCGTAGCCCCATACTTTCTCCATGATGTAGTGCCGTGGCAGCACACGTCGCGGATTCTGCATGAAGAGGAGGAGGAGTTCATATTCTGTAGCAGTCAGGTCGAACGTCTTATTGCTGCGCTGCGCACGCCGGCCGGCGGTATCGAGCGTGAGGTCTGCGAAGTGAAGCACTTCGTCTTCCGCGGAAGTACTGCGGCGCAGCAGGGCGCGAATGCGGGCGAAGAGCTCTTCTAGCTCAAATGGCTTGACCAAGTAGTCATCCGCGCCGCTATCCAAACCCACGACACGGTCGGACAACTCATCCTTGGCAGTGAGCATGAGTATGGGCACGGCGCTTTCCTGGCGAATGCGTTTGCATACGCGCAAGCCGTCGAGGCCCGGCATAAGAATGTCAAGGACAATCAGATCAGGCTGATTCTGCGACACCAGTGAGAGTGCTTGAAAGCCATCGTGAGCAATCTCAACCTCGTATCCTTGGTGGGAAAGTGCTCGGTAAAGAAGTGCAGTGATCTTCTGGTCGTCGTCTACGACAAGGATTTGCATGCAACCTTATCCCAGTTCGTCAATTCTACTTGTGCCACTGGAACTCCGGATGCTACCAAGAGCCAACCGGATCTTGCTGTCTCTCTATCGTGCTCTCAATTCCCAATTGTACCGCAGGTAGATCGCTGCGGTCGCACGGCCTGAGCACAGCACCTATTGAATGCCCTATATTGTGTAAAGGATTTCAGGTTTCGCGCCTGGTCCTTCGCGAGAAGCTATCGAGTTCTTTTTCCTGTTCATTCAAAACCTGAATTGCGGAGCGACCGGACTTGGCTTAACGCGCCGGCACAGCGTGAGATTCGACGTAGGTTCGCGGCGCCCTGAGTAATTCAAGGAGGTCGTCAGCAGTCGCGCGTGCCGTTCTGGCCGGCACACCATTGTCAGGACGCGACACGCTGAGAAGCTCGTATGGCGGTTCCAGCCAGAACGGCTTGATCGCACTCCGATTTGCCAGCGCGCGCTGCACGCCTGCTTTGATGAGCTTGCGAGCCTTCGTTGGATGAAGGTGGATTGCCGCGCCGTTGAACTTTCTATTGTCATCGCTGGAAATTCCTGCCGCAGGACCCCGCTGCAGTCCCGCCTTCACAGCAGCGGTTTCAATGTTGGGCACAAGCGCTTTGGCTTCGTCAGCGGCCGCTTGATCTCCGCTCAAGAAGATAGACGGCACGCCAAAGTAAGAAGCAAAAAGAAAGTTGCACCCCATTTCGCCAACGGAAACCCCATTGATGGTGAGCTCTTCAACATTGAACGAGCCGGTATGGGCAAGATGACCGCCGTCGGTGTTTGACTTGGCATGTTGTCCAATGCTGAGCGCGGCGTCAAAGCTATCGTCGCACCCAAAGGGGTAGCCGATGGGTCGACCTGCGAGGAGCTTGGCCTCCGGGTGCAGCAGAATCGGGTCGATAGCTTCGTGACCGTGCCCGTCCACGACGAGGATTTCAGTAGCACCTGCTTCAAGACACGCCTCGATTGCGGCGTTGGTTTCAAGTGTTGTGAGTTCCCGGCCTCGCTCATAGTAGCGGGAACTCTTGTTGCAATAGTTGTCTGAATCGACAACACCTGCAACCGCTTCCATGTCTGTCATTATGTAAATTTTCATGTGCGTGCCTCCATACGTTGGCAACTGCTGGTTTGGGGACGGTTGCGGCTGTTTCAATAACCCATGCTATTGCAGTTAGCCTACCAAAGAACTTGCACGGAATCCAGGATAAGGTTGCACTTCCCGGCAGGGAAGGTCTTAGCATGTCTCCCCAGTCTCGATTAAACGAGAAACGCCTCTACGTGTAATCCTTGTAGCGGCGTTTCTCTGCCTGCACGTTTTGTAAGAGTAGCTATTCCTTGCTTTGGCGCAATGCCAAGTTAACCTCTACCAACTGAGCCTCGGATACAGGCGACGGCGCCTGCGTCATGAGATCTACCGCCTGCTGGTTCTTGGGGAAAGCAATCGTCTCACGAATGCTCTCCACATCACCGAATATTGCGATCGTGCGGTCGAGGCCCATGGCGATGCCGCCGTGGGGAGGCACGCCATATGAAAACGCTTCAAGCATGTGTCCGATCTGCTCGTGGATCTGCTCTTTGGTATATCCCATAGTCAGCCAGATCTGCTCCAGGAGGTCTCGCTTGTGCGCACGAACGCTGCCGCCGCCGACTTCCCACCCGTTGCACACCAGGTCATATTGCAGCGACCGGGCGCTACCGGGGTCGGCCGTGACGAGATCTTCATCCTCCGGGAACGGTCCACAGAAGGGATTGTGGACAAAGCTCCAGCGGCCTTCATCTTCATCCCATTCGAACAGAGGGAAGTCCACGATCCAGCAGAAGGCGAGCTTACTTGGATCGCGGAGGCCAAGACGGTCTCCAATTTCAAGTCGCAATCGGGCGAGCACGGCGTTCGCTACATCCGGCTGGTCCGCCACAATTAGCACCAGGTCGCCAGCTTCCGCGGCAAGCGCCGCGGCAATTTGTGCCGTTGCCTCCTCGCCAAGATGCTGCAGTACCGGCGAGCGCAGGCCGGAGTCTTCAACTGCTATGGTGACAAGCCCTTTGCCGCCCAGTGAGCGGACGATGTTCGTGAGCTCATCCACTTGCTTGCGCGAGTAGTGCGCGCAGCCGGGCGCGCGCACGCCCTTTACAATGCCGCCTTTTGCTAGCACGTCCTTGAACACACGGAAGTCCGTGTTTTTTGCGAGATTGGAGACATCGACGAGCTCCAGGCCAAAGCGCAGGTCGGGGCAGTCAGTGCCGTACTTCTCCATCGCCTCCGCGAAAGGAATGCGGGGAACGGGCCGCTGTTGAACCGTCTTTGCGCTGAGTGTGTCGGCGAGTTCCAAATAGAGACGCTCGATCAAACCCATCACGTCATCGCGATCAACAAATGACATCTCTATGTCAAGCTGAGTAAACTCAGGTTGGCGATCTGCCCGCGGGTCTTCATCCCGAAAGCAGCGCGCGATCTGAAAGTAGCGGTCCATCCCGGAAACCATAAGCAGTTGCTTGAGTTGCTGGGGTGATTGCGGCAATGCGTAGAACCTGCCTGGATGAACGCGACTAGGTACCAGGTAGTCGCGCGCGCCTTCCGGGGTGCTCTTGAGCAGAATTGGTGTCTCAATTTCCCAGAAGCCCTCGGCATCCATAAAGTCACGGATAGCCTTGATGAGTTGATGCCGCAGTTTCATTGTGCGCTGCATCTCTTCACGGCGCAGGTCCAGGTAGCGGTAGCGCAACCGAATTGCCTCATCCACCTCCAGGTCAGGGTTATTGAGGTCGAACGGGGGAGTCTGGGTTGCGGATAGGATTTGAACGTCGGTAGCGTGCACCTCGATGTCACCGGTCGGCAATGCAGGATTTCGCGTGCCATCGGGACGCATCTGCACCGCGCCATTGAGACTGAGCACGAACTCATTGCGGACTCTGGAGACGATCGATTGAACGTCAGCCGATGCTTGCGGGTCTATGACAACCTGGGTGATGCCGTAGCGATCACGAACGTCTATAAACACCACGCCGCCGTGATCCCGGCGCCGATGCACCCACCCGTTCAACGTAACCGTCTGCGCGACGTGTTCTTCCCGTAACTCGCCACACGTATGGGTGCGTTTCCATGGTTTACTCACGAAAGTATGCTCCTTGGTAAGGGTAAAGGGGCTGCCTCATTCAGAGACAACCCTGGTAGTTCTCAAAGTTGTATTTCCGCCCGGCCCAAGCGGGTAAGCAGTGCGAATGCAGAGACGGCCGGCAGGCTTGCACATCTAGCGGATGAAATCTCTGTCACCTAACCGGGTTTACGCCACATGCAGCCAAGCCGCACACGTATCCGTCCGGCGGAGGTACCGGCAGCGCATTACTGCCGCTGCCCCGGTAGCCACAGCTACGGGGCAGTGCTCGGTACACCTCGCTTTCACGTCTCATGCAAGCACCATGGCATTTGATGAAATGGTAGGCCTATTAAGAAACCACGGCTTCGACGGCATTCTCTGAATGAGCTAGTCGCGGCTGCGCTGCAAAATGGAGACTCTCTCCCTGTACATTCACGATTACAACAGAGCCTTCAACGAGCTCGCCGTTGAGTAGCATCTTGGCCAGCTTGTTTTCGATTTCGCGCTGCACATACCTGCGCAAGGGCCGGGCACCATAATCGTGATCGTACCCATTCTCAACCAGTAGGTCTTTGGCAGCCGGGCTCACGTCCAGTGTGACATCGCGTTCATCCAAGCGCTGGCGAATTTCAATGAGCATACGCTCGACTACTTCCCGCAACTGCAGCTTATTCAAGTAGTGGAAGACAATAATCTCATCGATACGATTGAGGAACTCGGGCCGGAACGTCTGCCTGAGCTCTCTGTGCAGCTTCGCCTTGATGGATGCAAAGTCTTCCCGTTCCTCGTCTTTGCCGCCGGGTTGGAAGCCCAGCACTCCGTTGGTGCTGAGCAAATTCGCACCGACGTTGGACGTCATAATGATAACGGTGTTGCGGAAGTCGACAACATGCCCGTGGCCGTCCGTCAAGCGCCCATCTTCCATAACTTGCAGCAAGGTATTGTAGACGTCGGTGTGGGCCTTCTCAATCTCATCGAAGAGCACCACCCGGTAGGGACGCCGTCGGACCGCTTCCGTCAGTTGCCCGCCCTCTTCAAAGCCAACATAGCCCGGAGGCGCGCCAATGAGGCGGCTCACACTGTGGCGCTCCCGATACTCCGACATGTCGATGCGCACCAAGGCGTCTTCATCATCAAACATGAATTCGGCGAGCGCGCGGGCGAGTTCGGTCTTGCCAACCCCCGTGGGGCCCACAAAGAGAAAGCTTCCGATAGGACGCTTGGGATTCGCCAAGCCGGAGCGAGAACGACGAATTGCTTCGGATACGGCCACGATCGCCTCTTCCTGATTGACGATGCGCGTGTGGAGCTCCTGTTCCATCTGCAGGAGTTTTTCTGTTTCCTCCTGAAAGAGCTGGGCCACCGGGATTCCCGTCCACTTTGCCAGCACCTCTGCGACGTCTTTTGCGCCAACGTCATCGCGTATTGCCCGGCTGCCGAGCCACTCTTTGCGAGCCGACTCGTATGCTTCTCGCTGCCGCAGGTGCTCAGTACGATAGTTGGCAGCCTTCTCGTAGTCCCGATTCTGCCAGGCCGTTTCCTCTTCCTGTTCACACTGCTTCAGTCTATTCTCCAGCTCCTTGATATCTGCCGGCATGCTGAAGATTTCCATGCGCACTTTTGCCGCCGCTTCGTCAATGAGGTCGATCGCTTTGTCCGGCAAGAAACGTTCAGTGAGGTACCGATGCGATAGCTTCGCCGCAGCGGTCAATGCGCTATCTTCCACTCTCAGCCCGTGGTGTTCTTCGTACTTGTCGCGTAGGCCCTGCAAGATCGCGATTGTGTCCTCAACAGAAGGTTCTTCAACATAGACCGGCTGGAAGCGCCGCTCGAGAGCGGAGTCTTTTTCGATATGGCGACGGTACTCATCCAAGGTCGTCGCGCCGACAACCTGCAGTTCACCCCGCGCTAAAGTGGGCTTGAGGATGTTTGCCGCGTCAATAGCGCCTTCAGCACTGCCCGCGCCGACCACGGTGTGAAGTTCGTCGATGAACAGGATGACCTCGCGCTTGGTCTTCTGCACTTCATCGACGACACCTTTGAGACGTTCTTCGAACTCGCCTCGAAACTTCGCGCCTGCGAGCAGCGCGGCCATGTCCAAAGCGATGACACGTTTATCCCGCAATTGCTCCGGGACGTCTCCGTTTACGATGCGTTGGGCCAGCCCTTCGACAATTGCCGTCTTGCCGACGCCGGGCTCCCCCATGAGAACGGGGTTATTCTTGGTGCGCCGCGAAAGGACCTGCATCACGCGACGAATCTCTTCATCCCTGCCAATGACGGGATCGAGGTTTTCATCCCGCGCAAATTGTGTCAGGTCCAAGCCATAGCGTTCGAGCATACGGTACTTAGACTCTGCCTCGGGATCTGTAACCCGATGAGAGCCGCGAACCTTCACCATTGCCTGATAGATTTTCTCGCGATCGATGCCGGCTTCCCGCAAGATGCGGTAGGCATCTCCCTCCTCAATGCCGGATATCGCGATCAAGAGATGCTCGGTCCCGACGTATTCATCTTTGAGGCGGACTGCTTCCTTCTCAGCCACCTCAAGCACGCGCTGGGCACGCGGCGTCAGATAGTACTGCGCTTGTCCACCCTGCCCGAATGACACGTGCGGCCGCGGCCGCAACGACATTTCCAAGCCTTGCTCAAGTTGCGCGACATCCACACCTAACGTGCCCAGCATCTGGGGTACGAGGCCGTCTTGTTGGCTGAGAAGCGCCAGCATGATGTGTTCAGTGTCAAGCTGATTGTGGTTATGCTGGAGCATTGTCTCTTGGGCTTTTGCAAGTGCTTCTTGCGCCTTTGTAGTGAAACGGCTATTCCACGCCATGATCCATCGTCCTTTTCGTTCCGCCTCCTCAATTGAATTGGGAAGCGATAGTTCTCTCCGAGGATTGCTTGCGCCTTTTTATAGGAAAACAGGCGCCGTCACAGGGGAGTTTAGCTCTTTGCCTCGTTGCTTCTAGTAGTTTTGCGTCACTCGTTGCAACAAACCCTTGAGCCGAGCAATCTCTGCTTCATACTGTTCTCGCTGTGCGGCGAGTTTCTCATCCATTTCTTGCTGGAGTCTTTCCATGCGCTCGGTGATATTGAGGATTACCTCTACCCCGGCGAGATTAACGCCAAGGTCATTTACGAGGCGCTGGATCTGCTCCATTCTCTCCAAGTCGGCGTGTGAGTACAGCCGTACATTGCCCTTCGAGCGACGAGGCTTGACCAATCCGAGACGCTCGTAGTGTCGCAGCGTTTGGGGATGGACACGCAGCACTTCAGCTACGACACCGATTGCATAGAATGGCCCCTCGCCTTCGAAGCGGATGTCCATGAAATCCCTCAATCTCTCAGAGCAGCCTTGCCGCCATTCCCACACGTACCATTTAGGCAGTTACCGGGCTACCCTTGCGAAGTTGCGCTAATTCTGCAAAGAGCTCTTTTTCGCGTGGAGTCAGTCCCTTTGGCAAGCGAACCTGAACCCGTACGTACAGACTGCCGCGCTCGCCGCTCTTTAGTCTTGGCATACCTTGGCCGGCAAGACGAAATACCTGACCGTTTTGAGTCTCAACCGGAATGCGCATAACAACGCTGTTGCCGTCTGGCATCGGCACCTTAACTTCAGCGCCCAGGACGGCGTCAACCAGGTCCACTTGTACATTCACGTGCAAGTCGTCCGATTTCAATTCAAAGCGAGGGTCCACGGCAATCTTCACAATCAAATACAGGTTGCCGCGTACTCCATTCTTTCCAGGATGTCCTTCTCCTGCGACTCGGATACGAGAGCCTTCACGCACACCGGCCGGGATCTTTACGTCGAGCCGGCGTTGCCTCATTCGAGTGCCACTACCCCGGCACTCCGTGCACACCATATTCTCCGTGCGCCCGAGACCGGAACACATGGGACATTGAACCGGGACTTGCAGGTTAAAAGTGCGGTTGGTGCCGGCGTAGGCTTCTGCGAGCGTGACCTCGATCTCTTGTTCTAAGTCTCGGCCTAGTTGATCACCTGAACGCTGTGCACGACCGAAGAGCGACTCGAAAAAGTCTGAGAAACCGCCGGGCCCAACGTTGCCGCGACCGAAGCGATCGAAGTCAATGCCGCCGAGCCCACCTAGGTCAAAGGGGAAACCGTCACCAGCGCCGGTCCGGGCATGCGTTTGCCAGGAACGACCAGACTGATGTGCTGCCCGCACCTGATCGTAGCGCGCCCGCTTCTTCTCATCCCGGAGCGCCTCATACGCTTCATTTATCTCTTTGAAGCGGTTCTCTGCGCCAACGTCACCAGGGTTCACGTCCGGATGATACTTGCGGGCAAGCCGCCGATAGGTCTCCTTAATTTCCTTCGTCGAGGACTTTGGCGTAACGCCCAGTACCTTGTAGTAGTCCTTGAACTCCATTGCACTCTCTTTACAGCGCAGGGTGTAACGCTAAGCTACAAAACCTGGCGCCGTCTATGGTGTCTCCATCAAGTCCTCATCCGCTTGGCGAGTCTGCGCCACCCGGACTCTCGCGGGACGCAGTACCGTGTCGCCAAACAGATAGCCGGTCTGAATTTCGCCAACGACCGTATCTGCAACCTCGTCGCCCTGTACCGGCTGCACTTCTACAGCTTCGTGAAAACGTGGATCGAAGAACTCTCCCACGGCCGAAATACGCTTTACTTCCAGACTTTCCAACGCATCGTGAAGCTGCACCAGGGTCATGCGAACTCCGGTGAGTAAGTCTTCAACAGTGTTCACCTGATGCTGCTCCTGATATGCAACTGCTCTCTCAAGGTTGTCGACAACAGGCAGGATAGCGTAGAAAATCTGCTTCTGGCCGTCGCGGACACCCTCTGCGATGAATTGGACTGATCTCCTGCGGTAATTCTCTAAATCGGCCCGCGCACGCAGGAATCTATCCTTGTACATCTCGGCTTCCTGCGTCGCAGCAGCAAGTTGCTCTTTCAACGTTGTCTCTGAGCTGGGTTCTTCTGTTGGTACATCTTCATCGGCTTCACAGGCTGGCGAGCCCTGAACTTCCTCATCCCACCCCGGAGAAGCAGCGCTGACTTCCGGGTTTCCCCTACCTGACTGTTCGCTTTGTTGAGACTGTGCCACGAGATTCCTACCTCCCACAGAGCGGTGGCTGATTAAGGCGCCGTTGTGCTACCGCTTCTCACTGTCTGACGATTCCGCCTTATCGTCAGTTTCCGATTCATCTGTGGCACGGAATTCAGCATCGACGACACTGTCATCCGTAGTTTCGGTGCTGCTTTCTTGCGGGCTTGCGGCAGCGCCAACCGGATCGCCGTCTTCACCTTGCGCGGCGCCGGCCTTGGCATACATGGCCTCACCAATCTTCAAAGACGCTTGCTCCACCTCTTCCACCGCCGCGTTGATGCTCGTTGCATCCTCGCCCTTCAGTGCCTCGCGCAGTCTTTCCAGCGCTTCCTCAACAGCCGTGCGGTCTTCCTCCGGCACCTCGTCGCCGAGGTCCTTGAGTGTTCGTTCCGTTTGGTACAGGAGCGTGTCCGCGCGGTTTCGCAATTCCACTTCCTCTGCCCGGGCGCGGTCGTCGTCGGCATGCTCTTCGGCTTCCTTGACCATCTGGTCCACCTGCTCCTTGCTGAGCGTGGTGGAGGCGTGGATAGTCACATTTTGCTCTTTGCCGCTGCCCAAGTCCTTGGCCGTTACGTTCAAAATGCCATTGGCGTCGATATCAAACGTGACTTCAACCTGTGGTACGCCGCGCGGTGCAGGCGGGATGCCCTCCAGACGGAACTGGCCTAACAGCATGTTGTCTTTTGCCATTGGGCGTTCGCCCTGGAAGACCATGATGTCTACGGCATTCTGACCGTCTTGCGCGGTCGAGAAAATCTCGCCCTTCCGGGTCGGCACAGTAGTGTTGCGCTCGATCATCTTCGTAAAGACTCCGCCGAGCGTCTCGACACCAAGACTTAACGGTGTTACGTCAAGTAAGACGACGTCCTGCACCTCGCCACCAAGCACGCCAGCCTGGATAGCCGCGCCAACGGCCACAACTTCATCCGGATTGACGCCTTGGTGGGGGTCTTTGCCGATAAGCTTCTTGACCAGTTCTTGAATCACCGGCATGCGGGTTGCGCCACCCACGAGCACCACTTCATCAATGTCATTGGGGCCAAGCGCGGCATCACTCAAGGCCTGCTGGAAGGGTCTCTGGGTACGCTCAGTTAGCGTGGCGGTCAGGTCTTCGAACCGGGCGCGCGTCAGGGTGTGGGACAAGTGCTTTGGACCGTTCTGGTCGGCGGTGATGTATGGCAGATTGATCTCTGTCTGGACCATTGTGGAAAGCTCAACCTTGGCTTTCTCCGCAGCTTCGATCAAACGTTGCAGTGCCTGCCGGTCCTTGCGCAGGTCAATTCCTTCATCGCTCTGAAACTGCTCTGCGAGATGGCTGACGATCTTGTCGTCGTAGTCGTCTCCGCCGAGATGGGTATCCCCCGCCGTAGACTTGACCTCAAACACGCCATCGCCAACTTCAAGAATTGAGACGTCAAACGTTCCTCCGCCCAAGTCCCAGACCAGAATAGTCTCTGTAGTCTTCTTCTCCAGACCATACGCGAGAGATGCGGCGGTGGGCTCATTGATAATGCGCAGCACCTCCAGGCCGGCAATCTGGCCCGCATTTTTCGTGGCCTGCCGCTGGCTGTCATTGAAGTACGCCGGCACGGTGATTACGGCCTGCGTGACCTCCTCACCGAGATATTTCTCAGCGTCGCCCTTGAGCTTCTGCAGGATCATCGCGGCGATTTCTTCCGGGGTAAAGTCTTTGCCCAGAGCCGGAACCGCAACTCGCGCTTCCCCTTTTGGGCCCTTCGTAATCGAGTAAGCAACCAGTCGGTTTTCGTTCTGCACTTCATCTTGGCGATGGCCCATGAAACGCTTGATAGAAGATACCGTATTTTCCGGATTCAGCACGGCTTGGCGTCTCGCCAATTGGCCTACCAGGCGCTCTTCACCCTTGGTGAAAGCCACCACAGAAGGGCAGAGGTCTCCACCTTCCGAAGTTGGGATGACTACCGGGTCACCGCCTTCCATCACTGCGACCACGGAGTTGGTCGTGCCTAGGTCTATACCAATGATTTTGCCCATACTCGCTATGCCTCCTCAGCTATCGTTGGACTGATCGGTGTTACAACCGGGTGACTCTCTGGCGGTGGCGCCGGGAGTCTCCGCTTTCTTGTCGGGAAATTCGTCTTGCTCTTGTTACTCGAATCGGCCTTCAATAATGCGGCGTCAAGCACCTCATCCATGGTGTCGGCCCAAATGATCTTCAACTGATCGAGCGCTTCCTTGGGAACATCCTCCAGGCTATGCTTGTTCTTGCTGGGAAGAACCACGGACTGCATGCCCGCTCGGTGGGCCGCGAGCAGCTTCTCTTTGAGCCCGCTCACCGGCAGCACCCGGCCGCGCAAGGTGACCTCACCGGTCATCGCAATGTCTTTGCTCACGGGACGTTGGGTGAAGATGGAGACAATCGACGTTGCCATCGCCACCCCCGCGGAAGGTCCTTCCTTTGGCACGGCGCCAGCGGGCACGTGCACATGGAGGTCGTTCTTTTCAATGACGTCCGCCGCGATGTTGAATGCCCGTGCCTTAGCGCGCGCAAAGGAAAGTGCCGTCACTGCGGACTCTTGCATGACTTCTCCCAGTCGGCCTGTCAAGATCAGATTGCCCTTGCCTTTCATGAGTGCAGCTTCTACCGTGCTGATCTCGCCGCCTGCGGCGGTCCAAGCTAGACCGGTAACCACGCCGACCTCATTCTGCCGCTTGTCGGGCTTCGTGTTGAGCTTCTCCGGTCCCAGCAATTCCTGCACGCGGCGGGGACCGATGCGAACCGACTTCTGTTCGCCTGCGGCTACCAAGCGCGCGACTTTCCGGTCGATGGTGGCGATCTGCCGTTCCAAGTTCCGCACACCGGCTTCTGCCGTGTAGCCGCGGACTATTCTGCGCAAACCGTCGTCCGTCATTTTGCATTGCGACCGTGTGAGCCCATGCTGCTTGAGTTGCCTCGGTACCAAGTACCCCCGAGCAATGTGGAGTTTCTCTTCCTCCGTATAGCCCGATATGTTGATGACTGCCATGCGATCGAGAAGGGCGGGCGGGATAGTCTCCATCAAGTTCCCCGTCGCTACAAAGAGGACGTTGGAGAGATCGTAGGGAACTTCTAGGTAGTGATCGGAAAAGCTAAAGTTCTGTTCCGGGTCGAGCACTTCGAGCATGGCGCTTGAAGGATCGCCGCGGAAGTCGTAGCCGAGCTTATCAATCTCATCCAGCACGAAGACCGGATTATTTACTCCACCTTGTCGCATTCCCTGTATTATCCTGCCGGGTAGTGCGCCAATGTACGTGCGGCGATGACCTCTGATCTCCCCTTCATCACGTACGCCGCCCAAACTAATGCGAACGAACTTGCGGTCCAAGGCTCGTGCTATCGAACGGCCGAGAGACGTCTTGCCTACCCCTGGTGGACCTATGAGACAGAGTATGGGGGTCCGCGCATGCTTGGCGAGGCTGCGCACGGCCAGATACTCGAGAATGCGATCTTTAACTTTGTCGAGACCATAGTGATCTTGATCCAGGATTGTCTTGACTTGGCTTATGTCAATTTCTTCATCTGAGCTACTTGCCCACGGCAGCCCGAGGAGCCACTCAAGGTAGGTGCGCACAATGCCGACTTCAGGTGACGCCGATGGCATGTTGCCCAAACGTCCGGCCTCGTGCCGCGCCTTGTCCTTTACCTCGTCCGGCATGTTCGATTCTTCGATGGCCTTTTTGATTTCTTCGATCTCAGCCAGTTGTGGGTTGGCCTCTCCCAGTTCACGGTGGATCGCCTTTAGCTGTTCTCGGAGGTAATACTCGCGCTGGGCTTTCTCCATGCCCTGCTGGATCTCGCCTTGGATGCGCGACTTGACCTCAGAGATTTGCAGTTGACGGGCCATAATGCGGTAGACGCGCTGCAGCCGTTCCACGGGGTCGATGATGCCGAGCAGTACACGCCGTTCATCCAAGGTCAGCTCCGGGGCGTAGCCAAACAGGTCAGCAAGGCGACCGGGATCATCCATGCCCCGCGCCACCGCTACCGCGTCGCGCGGCACCTGGGGCTCTTTTTCAACGTATGCTTCAATTTGGTTGATTACGCTCCGCACCAAGGCTTCAGTTTCCAAAGTAGACTCGACCACCTCATCAACAGCTTCGACCTCAGCGATCAAGTGCTTCTTCTTCCAAATGTCGTTCAAGCGGCCCCGTTGTTGGCCTTGGAAGAGCGCCTGATGTTTGCCGTCTGGGAGTCGAATGAGCTGACCTACGCCGGCAATGGTGCCCACTGTGCCGGCATGCTCACGCTTCGGTCGCTTAAGGTTGAATTCCTTGTCTGGCGTGAGAAGCAGCACTTTATGATCGCCCTCAGTCGCCGCCGATACTGCTCGGAATGCAGCCTCATCTTCCAGGCGCAAAGGCACCGTCATATGTGGAAACACAACGGAATCCGTAAGTACTACCACTGGCAGGCGCACAAGTTTTTGCTGTGCTGAGTCCTCGTTCAACTGTTGTCCTTCTTCAGGCAGCTTGGCCATGCCAATGTGTCCTCATCTATTCCCACAGGAATGCTTCACTAAACTCATCTTACAGCTTGAGTGTCTCCGTGTCAACTAAACTGCATCAACGCACATACCCTTATCATACACAGCCATATGAGATATGGCAAAAATATCCGCGTTTTTCGTGTGTTCCCAAAAGAAGCCGTCGGACTTCACAATGCTCACTTCCCCACCAAATACTTGCTAAGTTTGCGCCATTGAAACCAATGGTGGCTCTGCTGGATGACAGCGTTTGATCACAGCATGAATTGTACGCCTTAAGCCTGTATCCGTTAAATGACAAGCCGCCCGGGCGTACGAGCGGCTTGTCATCAGGAAAAATGGAGGAAGGATCGGTGCGTATATGTTTGTGGGCAACATATACGTACATTCAATTTGATGAATACACGAAGGCAGGGATCTCAGTCGAAGAGCAATGCCCTTTGGCGAAGAATTGCGTCGCCCAAGAGTCCTAGCTGCACTTCGTAACGTGTACCGGCATGTTGTGGATGGTATTCGAAGCGAGCACGTTGGAAATACTGCACGATTCGACCATCCTCAACAATTTCTTGTGAAATGGGATAACCAAAGATGTAGATGCCGCCATTCTCGCGGAAAAACTTTAGGAAGGCGAAGTGAACTGAGTGTCCTGTCTCGGGGAAGTACTGTTGGGTCTCTGTAGTCGGCATCGGCGCCACCGTTTCGGCAGCAGGTTCACCTCTGCGGATTTCATTGCCGAGCAGTGTCAGCTGAACTTCATAGGGGGTACCGGCGAATTTCGGATGATACTCAAACCGTGCCCGCTGGAAATACTGGACCGTCATGCCTTCTTCCGTCATTTCTTCGGTGCGGGGAAAGCCAAAGACATCAACTCCACCGAACGCCTCAAAGAACCTGCGAAACCCACCAAAGATGTTGTGCCCTGTTTGATTGAAGTACGTCACATCCGGACCTTCAATTCTTGGCACTGGGTCAGTGGGAAGCTTGTCTCGCAAGCCGATGCTCACCCAAAGATCGTCACCAAGGTTCATTCCACCGGGACCTTGCATGGACCAAACTCCCATGCAGTCGCCGCATACCGTTGGGGCCCGAAGCTCAACACTCACTGCGCCGGTCTGTCCTGGCATGAGGTAGGGCAATGGCACGCTCACAGGCCCTCCCAACCGATTTCTGCCTTTGAAAACCAACCGAAAGTCTCCGTCCCACGGCACGCCGCCGGTGTTCATTACTTTCCAGGTCTTGATAAAATTGCTGCCTGGGAGCACTGCCGTGCCGTCCGGAATTGTCAAGTCTTCTACAAATCGTCCGTCCGGGTCGCTAAAGTATGAGAGAATGCCACTGTAGAGCGAACTTGCAACCTTCTGTTGGTAGCTCGGGTCATTGAGCTTGATTGCTTCTGCGTAGTTGGTCAACGTACCAACCTCCGCGATCACTGCCGGCAGGTTTATCTTGCCAAGGATGTAGTACGGAACGGACCGTACGCCGCGGTCATCTGCTCGGGTGATCTGCTGAAGATTGTCTCGAATTCTACGTGCAAGGTTTCTACTTTGGGCGATTAGTTCTGGCGGTCGTGTGTGGGGGTAGAGGTAGCCACTCTCCGGCCCAAAGAAAACCACCACTCCCGTTCGTGAGGCATCCGCCAGTGAGTCCGCATGAATTGAAACGAAGATGTCTCCATTTGACTCGTTCGCAATCTGCAAGCGGGATTCCAAGTCTGATCTGCGATGGTTCGCGCTGGTTCCCAAAGTTGAGTCATCAACTCGGGTATAGATTGTGGTTGCGCCAGCCGACTCCAAGAGCGACTTGAGCTTGAGGGCAATCTGGATATTAACGTCTTTTTCTCTAAAGCCATTGACTACTGCTCCCGGGTCTTCGCCGCCATGTCCAGGGTCGATAACTATGGCTTTACCGGCGAGTGGACCCGCCGCTTGTACAAAGCTGCTGGGAATTCCTAACGCGGTAAAAACGAAGATCAGCAGGGTTGAGAAAATGGAGACGCAAATAGACCGCATACGTCTTTCGCCGAGGTAAAATACGGCAAAGGCAAGATTGAATGGGAACAAACGAACGTAGAGAGGTCTTACGGGCCTAGTATAGCACGGCGAGATTTAGCTTGCAAGCTCTTGGCTAGATTTCTGCAAAGAAACGATGGGGAGCAGGATCCTGTCCGTGGAAATGGGTCTCAGCGGCGATTTGGGATGGCGAGACCGCCGGCTCTCAATTCGGGACCTCCAACGTCCGTGCCCTGCTTGAGAGCGCAATGGCATCGACCTGTTGGTAGGTTGTCGTGTCGATTACGTGAATGGTTGGGTTGCTCTCTTCAGCGATGTAGAGGTATTGCCCATTGCTGGAGAGCGCCATTGTCCGGGGCCGCTGTCCCACCGGAAAAGTATCCATTACCTGAAGGGTCTCCGGATCGAGCACCTGACAGTATCCCAGCACTCCATTAAGCACGTAGAGGTATTCTGCACTGGGATGCAGTGCAAGCGCGACGGAGCCGGCGCTCGTTGTCGCGCCTTGCTCCACTGTTCCTTCGCGAATATTGACGATTGCCAGGACTCCGGAATCGATCAGTGTCGTGAATAACCGCGCGCCGTCCGGGGCCATGACACTCCGTCCCGGATTCTCCTTAACGTCAATTGTGCGCAGCACGGCTAGCGGGTCCGTGCTCAAGACGGTAATTGATTTACTCAAGTGTCCGACGTGAATGAGGCGAGATCCGTCCGGAGTTAGGATGAGCTGCCCGTAGGAGGGGATATCAGTCGCACTCGACGTAACCCGCTTGGATTCCATGTCGATTGCCACAATACGATAGATCCGATCATCATTGTCTCCCTGGAACCGCATGAGGCCGTACATCGTATTCTCGTCCCGAGGGCGCAGCACTAAGAATGTCGGTTGAACGTAGTCGCTCTTTATCTCGAAGCTTTCATCTTCAGTGCCCGTGGCAGCGTCAAAGCGAACTATCGCCCCCCCGTAGCGGCCGCTGTAGAGATAACGTCCGTCCACGCTACGGACGAGGCTGTAAGTGCGTGAAACATCCTCGAGGCGCGCGATAGGCAAGTTGCTGGCAGTATCAATGAGTGTAAGTGAGTTGTCTATGCCGCCGACAAACAGACGGCCTCCGACACTTGGGCGCAAGGTGACCGGGAGCTCCGTTTCACGCCGCGACACTTCTACTTCGGCGCGCACCAATGCAAAGTCGATCTTACGAACGCCAACGATGTAAGAACCCAACGGCACCTCTGGAATAGTCGCCTTGCCGTCATCCCGCGTGAACGCCTCGGCGAGAAGCTGACCGACGGCATCGTAGAGGGTAACGTGTGCGCCGGTGAGCGGCTCGTCATTGCCGGCCGTTACTGCCACTACCAGCGGCCAACCGGTTCGTGTTACCTGCAGTGGGAGTGCAAGATCGATCTCGCGGCCGCGGGGGGTTTCACCGCGGGCCTGCAACACCAATGCGTTTTCACCAAGCAGCGGGAGGTCTACCGGAAGTACGAACGGGACCCGAAACGTACCGAAGGCATCCGCCCACGTGTGGCCGACCGTAACCGCCGAATCTCCGTTGGGATAGGTAAGTTGGAGCCGGATGAGGGCACCCTCCGGCCAGTGCGCTCCGGTGATGAAAACGGTCCCGCCAAGCTCGGCGCGACTCGGGAGCACGCTAACAACCGGGTCTCCTTCTTCACTCATTTCAATTTCGGGCGACGGATAGTCCGGGACACCGCGAATCCGGTCGTAGAGCACTCCGGCAAAGCCTAATACCAATATTAGGCCCACAACGGTGAGCAAGCTGAGAACTAAGGCACGAGTTCGGTTTGCAGAGAGTGCCATCAGTACTCCTTTGCGAGTCTATCGCTCATCCCAATGGTACTCCGCCCGGTGGCGTGTGGGCAACGGCAAAAGCAACAATTCAATTCGGCGGGGATTGAGAAAAGACTAATTGCCATTGCCCATATGCTAAGAGCTAGAGTTGGACTCTCACACCCGAAGAGGGCTCTGCAACTGTACTACGAGGCAACGCCGAATTTGTCTTGTCTGTTTCGATCTACGAATGAGGCTTTGTGTATAGGCAGGTCAGTAGCGTATAGTCACACTAAATCCAAAGAGCGGTAAATGGGCCGGAATACTTGCCAAGATTGCAAAGTGTGAAGAAGACTGAGACTCTTCCCAGGGCCAACGTTGCATGTGAAGTTTATGGGGTTTGACGGATGAAGTACCTAGTATTCTCAAAGCGACTTGAACACCTTTCATTAGAAGAGATGGCCGCTACCATAACCGACTTGGGCCTGGACGGTGTTGAACTCACCGTGCGCAGTGCCGGCCACAACCTGCCGGAGGCGGCCGCGGGCACGGCCGGCCATGTTACTCCCGATCGTGTGCGCTTTGATCTGCCAAAGGCGGTCGAGGCTTGCCGAGCGCACGGGCTTGAAGTCGGCTGGATTGCGACGGATGTCACCAGTGCCGAGTCACCTTTTGCCCGTGACGTCTTCGCAGTCGCGAGCGATTGCGGCATTAGCCAACTCAAGCTTGGCTACCATCACTACCGGGGCTTCGGTCATCTGCGGCAGCAACTCGACGAAATGCGGCGCGATCTGGAGAGCATTGAGCAACTCTGCCTCGAATACGGAATGCAAGCAGGCGTCCATGTTCATGCCGGCTACTGCTTGTCCGCGGAAGCGATGCAAGTGGAGCGCCTGCTGACCGACTTCAATCCGGCTGCGTTGGGCATCTACGCCGACTTTGGGCACATGGGACTGGAAGGCGCCTATGGTGGCTGGGTGCAAAGCCTGGACCTCATTGCTGATCGCCTTATCATGCTCTCCCTTAAGAACGTGGGTCTCTTTGGCCAGACGGACCCGGCAAGCGGCATCGTCACCTGGGAAAGCAAGTTTGTACCTTTAAAGGAAGGGATCACCCCGTACCGCGAGGCATTACAGTACCTCAAGCAGATAGGCTACAGCGGCTTTGCTTCGTTTCACACCGAATATCAAGGCGCGTGGAGTTGGCGTGAACTCTCGTATGCTGAACTAATCGCGCAGCTTCAGGAGGACATTGCCTACGTCCGACAAATAGCCGCCGAATTCGACTTGTAGCAGGAAGCCGATCCTCCGGGGACTAGGGCGACTTCAGCACTTGCAGCCGAACCTGTCTGAACCCGCCTTATGTGGAGATGTTTTCTTGCTGTGTCTGTGCGCACAATTAGGGGAAAACAGGAGGCCGCCATGACGTATCGTGTGGGTTTGATCGGACTTGAACAGCACGTCGAACGAGTGTTTGGCGCCGTGGACAATGATCCCGAGATTGTGCTTGCAGCGGTTGCCAACGCTGGTGAGCAGGCCGCAGCACTTGCGGGCAAGTACAGTGCCGACATGCATGATGACTATCACGCTCTGTTGGCGCGAGACGATATAGACGTGGTCGCGAGCTTCCAGTTGCCGGTGCACCAAGGTGAGACGGTAATTGCTGCGTTGGAAGCCGGTTTCCCGGTGCTTGCGGAGAAGCCGATGGTGACCAGCCAGCAAGAACTGGACCGGGTTATCGCAATCCTGCAGCAGAACTCCTCGCTCCACATGGGCCAACTCTTTAGCCGGCGGGGAAATCCCGTGTACCGCGCAGTCCGTGACGTGGTGCAAAGCGGCCAAATCGGCGAGGTGGCGCTGGCATACGCCCTCATAGCCGCCACCGAGCGGCGCGGCGTGCGGCCGGAGTGGTTCTTCGACCGGCGGCTCTCCGCCGGCCCGGTGCTCGACTTGCTCATCCACGACATCGACATCGTGCGCTGGATCACCGGCCGAGAGTATCAGAGCGTCATCGGCACGGAAGCCAATATCGGCCGCCCGGACGATGCCCACTACCATAACGTCGGGCAGGTGCTCTTCCGCATGGACGGCGGCGTAAGCGCCGTTATGGAGCACCACCGCCTGGTGCCGCCGAGCCTGGGTCGCATGGACAACCGACTCAAAATCCTCGGCACCGAGGGGCAGGCGGAAGTCACGCATGACGGCAGAGTATGGCTGTATCGCTGGGACGACTCTCAGGAGCTCACCGAGCTACCGGAGCAACAAGACATCTTTGCAAACTTTGTGCGAACCGCCTGCGCGGGCCAAAAACCAATCGTGAGTACCCAGGATGCGGTGCAGAGCATGCAGGCCACCCTCTGCGCCACCGAGGCCGGGTTCACCGGAACCCAGCAGCAGGTACCGCCGGTGCCGGTTCTGCCGGGGCGAACTACGCGCCCAGTATAGAATGGCAATCGCCAGCTACTATGTTGACTAACGAATAGTTGGGCTGTAGCCTAAAGCATTGAAAGCGCTGGTTTAGGAAAAGAAGCCGTAGAGAGCACTCCCAGATAATATGAACAGAAAAGCCACATGGCAGTTTCCGCCAAACAACGGCGGAAGCGATGTTGTTCAGGATCCGTCAAGCCCATACTTTAGTGATGCGCCTGTTCCGAAGCTAGTTCGAGAGGTCATCCAGAATTCTCTTGATGCCCAGAAGAGGCCCCCTGTGGAGGTCACATTCGCCGAAACTAGGATTAGCGGAGACCTTATTGATACTACGGGTCTCAAGAAGCATTTGACAGCCTGTCTTGATAGAACGAAGCGTGAGGATCGAACGAGGGTACGGAAGGTTTACGAGAGAGCGTTGAAGGCTCTCAAGTCGAAACAGATCCAATGTCTCCAGATCGTTGACTCTGGCACTACAGGATTGGAGGGAGAGTATTGGGATGAACTCGTAAACCGCGAGGGTGGAGTCAAGAAATCAGGTGGCGCTCCTGGTGGCTCATACGGCATTGGAAAGAATGCGGTCTTCAATGTGAGTGATCTACGCACCGTGTTTTATTCTACCCGCTACGTAAGCGGGAAAGAAGGCAGGGTGGATAAACTCCAGGGCAAAGCGACACTGATGGCTCATCCCGACCCAAGCAAAGCGAGCCGGGTGCTTCGCCATATCGGTTTCTATAGGGATAATAGAGGAGACCCAATTCACGGCACGGACATCCCAGGCTTCTTCAAACTTGACCGCACCGGAACAGGCGTTTTCATCATGGGCTTCAACCCCAGGTCTACAGATTGGGTTAACGAGGTAAGGTCAGCAGTAATTGAGAATTTCTTCTATGCAATTCACCACAAGCGGCTTGTAGTGCATGTTTCACCAGCAGGGTCTGACAAGGTAGTTGTGTCTCACGAGACGCTGGATCATCTCTTTCCCAGAGAACGGCCATCACACTACTATTACCGAGCTATTAGGGACAAAGCAGCAATACAGACGCCGAATTTAGGGCAGGTGGGCATTCTCAATGTTCACCTCATCATGGGTTCAGGTCCAAGGCGAACGGCTTATGTTAACCGAAACGGTATGCTCGTAACTGACAGTAGGGAGCAGAAGTCCAATCCAATAGCTCCAAGAGGCAGGAGTCTGTGGCCTGATTACGCAGCAGTGATAGTGCCGGCAACCGACGACGGCGACGCATGGATCAGGGAAATGGAAAATCCTAGCCATGATTCGGTGTCACCAGGTGAACTATGGGAACCCAAAGAACAACGACGTGCCGAAGAGAGCTTAAGAATTACCCGGGATTCCATCCGCAACATCATTGACAAGGAAGCGCAAATCGCACAATACGGTGACACTACTAACTTGCAGGAGTTGGCGGAAATCTTCCCTGACGAGATGGACCCAACTGCTCCAGGCAATGAGGCACTCATAACCCAAACCATTAGGACTAGAGGGCCACAGGCACAGGCGCAGCTGGAGGATGAGTCGGACTCCGATGATACCGGACTAGGTGATACGGACGAAGGCGAAACAGAAATCGACCGCAGAAAGGAACGTAAGGGAGGCAAGAGAGGAAAGCGTAAGAGGAAGAAACAGGGCGAAGAATCAGCGCGACCCCCCAGAGTACGCAACGCGCGTATTATACCAGTTGGCAAGCGTGAAGTCGTTGTAGCGTTTACGACCACCGCAGACGCTCCCATTCGCCTAGCCCTTAGGCTGGCGGGCAGCGAGCGGAAGCAGGAAGAAAAGATCTCCATTACAGACGTGACAGTAGTTAGTCCAACTAATCAGGGTGCAAGTCTCGACGACGGCTGCGTTGTACTTGCTCCAAACACGAACGAGCGCATCATGGTCAGAATTGTGGCTGACCGTGACGTTGAAGGCAAGGCCTTCACCTTAGGATAGGGACGATGATCACATGGAACGACCGGCTATTGCCGCATCCTCTGCTCGCTTCTTGGACGGAAGACTACGGCGATGCAACATTCGTCGCCACTGTACCGGATGCCGTGCTCAATAATGGGAAGCATATTAACCTTACAATCAAATATCACCTTACGAGTCCGTACCTGCGCGAGTTTATTTCTTGTGAGAAAGCACAGTATGTTGCCCTGATAGCCTGCACCAAGACTTCTAACCGTAACACCTATGTGTCCAACCAAGACGACGACATTCTACTCTTGGAAGCTGGTGACTATGCTCAAGAGTTGATCTTCACACCATACGTCGTTGCTACACGGCAGATTGAAGGATTTGTTTCTAAGGAACTTGCTGAGGAGTTTAGGGATATTAGGCCCTCTGGCTTTACCATTCTCCCTGCTTCAATTCTTGCTGTTGGAGAATCGACTCGGATAACTCTGGAAAAGGGTGGTAGTCCGTATTCAGTTATGGACCTGGTCAAGGACCCCAATATCGAGAGCGGCTCCTTCGAGGTGGACCTGGACCACGACAGAATCAAAATCCACGTAGCCCCTGGAGACAAGGAGCGTGTTGAGGCGCTTAGGCAGCACGCTTCCGAGAGCACAGAGGTGGCGGTGCTATTTCCTTCTATCTACCTACACGCGGTGACAGAGGCACTGCGAAACCTTTCCGATTACCCTAACACACGGTGGGCTTACACTATGAGACAAGCTCTAGAATTGCACAACATTACCGCGGATGATGAAGATGTTCAAGACAACGCTCTCAAATACGCTCAGACTTTGATGGAGCGGCCAGTTGGACGTCTTCTTACAGCATTCACCAACCGAGACGCTGAGGAGTAGCCCGAACATGGCCAACTCATTTCCAGTGCTCAGGCTGACGCAGGAAGCCTATGACACACTGCGACAGGAAGCAGAAAACAACCCGGATACGTGGCTGGATCCGCAGGCAGATTTTGATGCGCTGCTGAACAATCGGGGCGTCACTCAGCCTACAGAAGAAACGGGTGTTTTCTCAGACCACCCAATAAGCCTCAGACCTGTGGCAGATGGCCCCCCGAACAGAGCAGACAGGCAAGCATTGGACTTCTACAACTCTCTGTTTGGCATGACTCCAAACACAGCCACAGACGAGCGAATCTGGGCCTGGATGACTCACTTCAGATTGCACTCGTATGGCCTGCAGCGATGGCGCAGACAGAAGAACACTAAACTAACCAACTACATCAGAGATCATTGGTTTGTTTCTACGCAGTCCAGCGCTCTGTGGGAAAGCAACACCGCGTCGCGTACGTGGTGGATAGCGTACACCGCAGTCAAGGCTGCTGAGGCTTCAGGAGGGGCGTTCACCGCACAAGAAGCGCTGGATGATTTTGCGGAGTATGCGGGGCACTATCACAGACTCATGGACTATAATTTTACGCGGCATCCTCTGGTGCTTGCTGAAATAGTGCGTGCGCTTCTGAAAGAAGCGCAGGGGATTCAAGCTGATAAGGGAGTATATGCCCTCACCAGGCGGCTAAACCTGCTTGCAGGCACCCAACTTCTCGATACATTACCCCGAGAACTACTTCGGAAACATATCGTTGAGCATGTTGAAGAAGTCATGACCGACCCTGAACTAGTGAGTGACCGGACCAAACTGCGCAATCGTAAGCCGTTTCGTTCACTAAGTCTGGGGGCAGGCGTTCAATCTACTGTTTTAGCTTTGATGGCCGAGAGGGGTGAATACGGACTCCCTCGCCCCGACGTTGCTATTTTCGCGGACACTGGATGGGAACCACCAGCAGTATACGAGCATCTTGAATGGTTAAAGTCACAACTGTCCTTCGAGGTAATAACAGTTAGATCAGGCAACATCAAGGACAATATCCTGAATGGGACTAGTCCCGATGGAAACAACTATCTAGGAATTCCGGCTTTCCTTGTCAACCCTGACGGGAGTTCGGCTATTGCACGGCGACAGTGCACTTCTAAGTACAAGATAAAGCCAATCAACCGCTATCTACGGGAGAGACTTCAGATTCCACCTAATCGCCGTGCTCCCAAGAATGTCCAGGTTGAGTTGTGGATGGGTATAAGCGCCGACGAGGCACTGCGACAGAAACCCAGCAGAGAAGAATGGGCCACCAACCGCTTCCCATTGGTCGAGCTTGGATTTAGTCGTGCCCAACTCCTCAATTGGTTCAAGCAAAATTATCCTGATCGCTACTTACCGCGTAGCTCCTGCATCGGCTGTCCATATCATAGCAACGCAGAATGGAAGTTGCTGAAAGAAAACGATCCCGATTCTTTTCAGGAAGCTGTTTTTGTTGACAGAGCGCTTAGAGAAGTCCCCGTAGTTCGCAACGCAATTACTAAGAAGGGCCAAGCCTATCTGCATAGATCAAGGAAACCTCTGTCCGATATTGACTTCAGCACGACCGAAGACTACGACAACCTGATGGTGCAAGAGTGCGAAGGGCTTTGCGGCATCTGAAGCGATGCCCGTTAGTCGGTTGGTGGGGAGGACGCTCGCGTGATCATTGACGTACATTCCCACGTCAAGAACGACCACGAGATCACGGTCTCGTTGCGCAAGGCGCGGCGGCTGGGCGTCATCCTGTGCATCAACGTCCTCAACGCCTACGACAATTATCCGCCGACACTGCCCACGCCAGAGTATATTGCCGCCTGCAACGACCTTACCTTAAAGGTAGCCTCCGCTAATCCCGACTGCGTGATACCCATGTGGTATCTCAACCCCTACCACCCGCAGGAAGTGCAGGCCGAATTGCTGCGACGTGTCAAGGCCTGGGACGGTCATCAGGGCGCGAAGCTCTGGACTGGCGTGAAAGCCAACGACTCGCGTTTAGAATGCATCTATCAAGTTCTTGCTGAACACAATCTGCCGGTTCTTCAGCACACCTATATGGCGGTGACCGGCAACATGCCCGGCGAGACTAATCCCTTCGACATGCGCGAGGCCGGGCTGCGCCATCCGGACGTTCCCTTCTTCTTCGGCCACTCCGGCAGTGACATGGAGTACGGCGCCAAGGCCGCCCAAGGCGTGCCAAACCTCTTCATGGATATCGGCGGCGGCGACGCCACCAACGGCTACACGGAAACCCTCGTTGAGCACGCCGGAGCAGACCGCGTGGTCTACGGCAGCGATCTCAACGCGCCCCGCTCGTTCATGTCACAACTGGCGAAAGTCTACGGCGCGGCTATTTCCGAGGAAGAGAAAGACCTGATACTTTGGCGCAATGCCTACGGCATCTTTTCGCGGCAGAGCGTAGCTTGGAGCCAGTTTGACCGGCATAGGGAGGCGGCCGGTCACTAGGAGCCAGAGCAAGGGCATCCGTCACTCCGGCTTTCGCCGGAGTCCAGGAGGCCCCAAGAAAAGATGGATTCCCGCTTTCGCGGGAATGACGGACAGTTTTCTCTTGTCATTCATGAGACTAGAGCCCACCAAAGCAGTTGGAGCAAAGTCAGTGATAGACGCAAACGCATACATCGGAGAGTGGCCCTTCCGCCGCCTGAATCATGCGGCGCCGGACGCCCTGCTGCGCAAGATGGACGCGCTTGGCATTGAGAAAACCGTGGTCTCACGGCTGGAAAACGTCTTTTACAAAGACGTGATGGTCGGCAACCGCGAGTTGCACCAAATCGTGCAGCAGCAACCGGACCGCCTGGTGCCGGCGTATACCATCAATTCCGCCATGCCGTGTTGGGAGCTGGACTTCAAGCGGTGCGTAGAGGAATATGGCATGCGCAACCTGCGCATCCACCCCAACTACCATCAATTCACGCTGCTGGAACCCCATACCACACGCGTCATGGATGCCAGCCTGGAAGCGTATGCCCAATATCACATGCTCACCGGCAACGCCCTGGCACTACTCGAGTGCGCCAAGACCCACGATCTCGTAGTGCTCCTCACGCTCACTCTTGAAGACTCCCGCTGGCACCACTGGCACGTGAAGGTGCCGCCCGTCACCACTACCGATGCCGTAGAAGCTATCTGCACGTTCCCTGACGTGCGCTTTCTCGTGTGCACCGGCCGCTATGTCCATATAGCGGATATCTGGAGGCGCGCCTACAAAAATGAAAACGTGTACTTTGACGTTTCCCGCGTGCAGGGGCCGGTGGACGACATCGAGCAACTCTGCGCCCAAGTGGGAGCCGACCACCTGCTCTTCGGTACGAATTGCCCCATCTTCTATCCCGAATCTGCCAAGCTCAGCATCGAACACGCGGAGATTTCCGACCAAGAAAAAGAACTGATGCTCTCCGCTAACGCGACACGACTGTTTGCACTGTAAAGGGAGTGCTCTATGGCCAGCGCAACCAAGCTTGACGTTACTCGTTCGGTTGAACTGTACGAAGAGGCCGTGCGCCTCATGCCGGGCGGCTCGCAGACGAAGGGCAAGCGCCCCAATCCCGCTTCCTACGGCGCAATGCCCATCTTCATGTCCCACGGCAGGGGTTCCCGTCTTTGGGACGTGAACGGGAACAGCTACATTGACTACTATGGCGCGTCCGGCGGCGTCTTGCTGGGGTACTGTCATCCGGATGTCGACCGGGCCGTAGCGGAGCAACTTGAGAAGGGCATGCTCTTTAGCACGCCCTCGGAGCCGGAGATCGAGTGCGCCAAGCTCGTGAACGAGGTCGTGCCCTGCTCCGAGATGGTGCGCTTCCTCAAAGGCGGGGTGGACGTGAATCTCTGCGCGACGCGCATTGCGCGCGCGTACACCAAACGCGAGATCATTTTGAACAACGGCTATCGCGGCTGGGCGGACGAATGGAACTACTGGCGTAACGACGGCGGCATGCCGGCGGCCTTTCACACGCTAAACCAGCAGTTCCGCTTCAACGACCTCAACCACCTGGAGGAACTCTTCAAGCTCAACGACGGCAAAGTCGCCGCCGTCTCCTTCGATTGCGCGGAACCGGCCAAGGAGCCGGAGCCGGGTTTCCTAGAAGACCTAAAGGACTTAGCGCACCGACATGAGGCCCTTGTCATCTACGACGAGTGCATGACGGGATTTCGGTTCGCCCTGGGCGGCGCGCAGGAGTACTACGGCGTGGAGCCGGACATTGCCACCTACGCCAAGGGCATGGCCAACGGCATGTCACTGGGCGCGGTGACCGGCAGCCGCGACATCATGGAAAAGACCGCCGACTGTTTGATCAGTCTGACGTTTGGCGGGGAGACGCTTTCCCTTGTCGCGAGCATCGCCACGCTCCAAATCTGCCGCGACGAGGACGTGGCGGGGCACATCAACCGAATTTCGCAGGCGGTAATGGACGGCGTGGAAGAGGTCTCGCACCGCGTGGGCATCCCCATGGAGTCCTTCGGCCCGCCGGCGCTTTTTGGGATCCGCTTCATTGGCGGCGATGAGCCCCTGCCCGCTGAGGCTGGAACATTCTTCTACACCGGCCTCGCCAAGCGTGGCGTAATGCTCAAGGGCAGTTGGAACAACGTGCTTTACGCCCACAGCGACGAGGACGTGGCGGAGACCTTGGAGGCGGTGGAAGATGCCCTGCTGGATCTGCGCCGCGCGCGAGATGCCGGACGGGTTGCCGATGAAGTTGCCGCCGCCACGATATCGTTCAACCGGCCCTATTAATGAAAGGCTCGTATCCCGCTCAGCAAGCCAAGAGGTGCTTCGACAGGCTCAGCACGAACGGACATCAAGCTCAGAATTGGCAGAGATCAGGCTCAGCTCGACCGGGATTCTTGAAATGGGAACAAGTGCATTGCTAATCCGTTCGCCCTGAGCCTGTCGAAGGGTGCACGGGCACGTACCGAAGCGTTCGCACAAGAGCTAATTGCGAAGAATCGTCCCAAAACAAGCCTATGTTCGGTGAGTCAACTATGGCCACATTTCAATTGCCGGTGCGCTCCTATCGGGTCTACCCGCTGCCCGGGCAGGCGTATGACGACCGCAATTACGGCCACGTGCACAAGTCGGTAGAGCTCGATACCGCCAACACGGCCGTCATTGCCATAGACATGTGGAACCTCGGCGGCGACGGCGAACCCATCATACCCGGCGTGGACAAGTACTGGGAGTACAACTACATGGGCGGGCACGGCGTGGCCAAGCGGGCTGGCAAGATCATGGCAGAGGAGATTGTGCCCGCGCTGGAGGCGGCGCGTGAAGCCAGCGTCCCGGTCATCCACAATGAACCGCCCCAGGTTCTCGCGCGCTATCCCTGGGCGGAGCCGCCTGAGCCTACGCCCAAAACCAATAGCAGCACGCCCGATTGGCCGCCGCCCGAATTCCGCAAAGAACTGCTGGCTGAATACCACAGCACAGTCTTTGGCCCAGGCTATAGAGAACCCTGGAGCAAAATCCAGGCCAACTACGACTTTGCCGACTCTGTCAAACCGGACCCGCGCGACCATCTCTTTTCCCAACCCCAACAGATCGAGCGTTTCTTAGCGGAGCGGAAGATTCTCAATCTCGTCTACGTGGGCTTCCTCTTGAACTTCTGCCTGCTCATGAAACCCGGCGGCATCCTGCAGACCCGCAACCGCTACCGCGCCATTGTGCTGCGGGACTGCACCGCAGCCTCGGAGACGGCATGGTCTACCGATGAAAACCTAATTACCAAGGCATTCATCCACTGGCTGGAGATAGGCGGTACGCTCACCGCCAAGGGCAAAGACTTAAGAGAGGCACTCTCCCAAGATCAATCAGATTAAGTGCAGAAGGAGGTAGTAGCTTAGAGCGACTTTGCGAGTGCCAAGCGAAAGAGTAGATGTCAATTCCACGTTCATTTGGAGGTCCGGTATGAGTACTTCAAACATCGGTCTGAGTCGGCGACGATTCCTCGGCGTATCGGCAGGCCTGAGCGCCGCGGCGCTTATAGCAGCGTGCGGCCAAGCCCAGGCTCCGGCCGCAGCGCCGGAAGCCGATGAGGCGCCGCAAGCTGAAGAAGCCCCCACGATGGAGCCCGCAACTGTCAACGTGCGCTGGATCGTAAACGTCGCGGAGAACGCGCAAGCCTTTGAGGACGGGGTGATTAACCGGTTCAGGGAAATGCACCCCGACATTGACCTCAATTACGAGGCCTCACCATACGGAGCGCATTACGAGAAAATGCTGGCCGAACTGGCCGCCAATGAGGCGATTGACATTCTCACCCCCGACCCCACCCGGTGGATTGAGTGGACGGACAAAGGGTTTGTGCGGGAAGTCACCGACCTCTACAAGCGCGACCAGAGTCAACTCGGAGACACCGTGGCGCTTGATTGGATCGTTGACCCGCAGGGGCGCTTCTGGTCCATGCCCTATACGGCGCTCGGCACCATTCACATCTACAATACGTCCATCTTCGACAAGTATGGAATCAGCGGGCCGCCAAGGCAGTGGAATCCCTCCGGCGGCGGCGAGTATCTGGACGTCGCTCGGGAGATAACGAGTAGGTCCAGCAGCGAACCAGACCCGATTTGGGGGATTTACACTGGCGCTGACTACACAACCGAAATGAGTACCTACATCGTTCAGAACGGCGCCAACTTCCTCTCCGACGACCTGACGCGGGCCACCATGCACGAGCCCGAGTTCATCGAGGCCATACAGTTCATGTATGACCTGGAGTTCAAGTACCGTGTGGCCCCGACCGCTGAAGCGAAGGCTGCGTTCCAAGAGACCTTGGGCGAGGGCCGGCACCGCGACGCGCTGTTCGTGCACGGGCGCGCGGCGATGAACAATACCTGGTTCAACGCCGAGAGCGGGTGGACCCACCCGGACGTGGATAACTTGCCCATGAAGGCGGTGCCCATGCTGGAGAACAGCAAGGGAGGGCCAACTTCCGATAAGGTTGCCGGTTGGACGGCGGTCCAGTACATGTGGTCCGGCGCTAAGCACCCGGATGCAGTGTGGGAGTTCATGAAGTTCGCCATGTCGGACATCGAGTTCGGTGTGGCGGTGACGACGCTGCTCAACTACGGTCTGTCGGCGAATGCAAATGCGTGGGACGATCCCCGTCTGGTGGCGACTAAGACCCGTCCGCCCCGCGAGATAGACTCCATTGCCACGCCGCTCCGTGAAGGCCGCGGCTTTATCACCCAAATCTTCCCCGGTTGGCGGGAACACCTGGGCTTCTTCAATGAACAGAAAAGCCTGGTGTGGAAGCAGGAGCTCACCGTTGAGGAAGCCATGCAGAACGCCAGCAAACATACGCAGGCGGTGATTGACGAGTATTGGGCCAATAAGTAGGAGAGAATTGTCAAGAGGACGATTGGCATCAGCCTTCGCTTGTATTACAATGCAATCGGGGATGTCAATCGTCAGCCTTGGCCGGCGGACGCCGGGTTTGAGAGGAGGTAAGAGGAGCCGTGAGGTAATTTACGCCCATAGTTGTCGAGGGTTGCGCTATGGGCACACGAATATTGTGTTGATTAGAGGACGGAGGCAGCAGAAAATGACTGAACAACGAACTCTAATGACGCGTCGAGGGCTCTTGGCAACGACAGGGGGCATGGGCTCCCTTGCAGTACTGGCGGCTTGCGGTCAGGTGCAGGCGCCGGCGGCGATGCCCGAAGCAAGCGACGATGCTCCGCAGTCCGACGACATGCCCCAGATGGAAGAGGCGACCGTCAACGTTAACTGGGTCGTGAATATCGCCGAGAACGCCGGGGCTTTCGAGGACCTCGTGCTCGGCCCGTTCAAGGAACTGCACCCCAACATCACGGTCAATTGGCAGTCCTTGGGCTATCGTAACCTCATGGAAAAACAGGTTGTCGAACTTGCTGCCGGATCGTCACCGGACATCTTGGGTCCCGAACCTACCCGCTACCCTCAGTATCGGGACGCAGGTTACGTGACTGACCTCACACCCTTTGTCCAGCGCGATGCGGCAGTGCTCGCAGACGTAGTAGGTATTGACTGGCTACAAGACCCAGAGGGCAAGCTGTGGACGTTCCCCTACGGCGTGCTGGCAACCATTCAGATTTACAACACGGCCATTCTCGATAAGTTCGGCATCAATGAACCGCCGAAAACCTGGAATCCAAGCGATGGCGGCGAGCTGCTGGAGACGGCGCAGGAAATCACGCAGCGCTCCAGTGCCGATCAGGATCCGATCTGGGGTTTCTGGAGCCGCAACGACTCCACGACCGAAGTGCCAACGATGCTGATCCAGAACGGCACAAACTTCGTGACCGACGACTATGCCCGCTTCCGGCTGCACGAACCTGAATTCATCGATGTCATTCAGTTTCTCTATGACCTCGAGTTCAAGTACCGCGTGAAGCCGACCTCGGATGACATTGGTGCCCTTAATGAAACTATTCCGGAAGGGCAGCGGCGTGATTCGCCGTTCACACAGCAGCGGGCGGCGGTGTACCATACCTGGTTCAATGCCGAGTCTGCCTGGAACGTGCCGGGCGTTGAGGAACTGCCGGTCAAGGCGCGGCGCTTCCCGGCCCACACCGTGCAGAGCGAAAACTCGGACGCCGTGGGCAGCTACACGCCGGTGCAGTACATGTGGTCCGGCACCAAGCATCCGGACGCCACCTGGGAACTGATGAAGTTCCTCAGCACCGATCTTGAGGTGCAGGTAGGCGTCACCACGCTGCTGAACTACGGCATGCCCGTGGTCAGAGCGGCGTGGGACGACCCGCGCCTGGCGGAACAGAAGGCGCGTCCGCCGCGCGAATTGACCCCGATAACGGAGCCGATTGGCGAGGGAAACGGCTTCATGACACAGCTCTACCCCAACTATGGGGAGATCCGTGGTGTCTACTTGGACCACATGCGCATGGTGTGGAATCAGGAGATGACTGTCGCAGACGCCATGCAGAGCGCCGGCAAGATCATGCAAGCCATGATCGACGAGTATTACGCCAATAAGAGTTGAGCATACCTTCTTTTGGTGTAGTCTTGGTCAGACATTCGCCCCCTCCAAAACGAGGGGGCGAATGCTCATTGCAGCGACAAACGCGCACTTGCAGTTATCCCCAATTCAATTGGGCTTCCTCACCTTATGTCACTTGCGCTTTCTCACCTAATGTAATTTGCGCTTCCTCACTTGATGTCATTCGCGCTTCCTCACTTAATGTCATTTCGAGCGTAGCGAGAAATCTAGAGTCAGACCACAAGCAATCCAAGGAGCAGTTCATTGAAAAAAGAAACAGTTCTCGGCGCGGGCGTGTGCCCGCCCTTCAGCAACTTTTCCCAGGGCCTCATGATCGATGGAATAAGGCGCGTCCTCTTCATCGCCGGACAGTTTCCGCTCGACGAAAACGGAGAACTCATAGGCAAGGGTGACATCGAGGCGCAGGCGCGCAAGGTCTATGCCAACATCAAGGCGCTGTGCGAAGCGGCGGGCGGATCACTCGCCAACGTGGCGCACCTCAACATGTACGTAACCGACATCCGCTTCCGCGCCGTCGTCACCGGCATCCGCAATGAGATCTTCGAGCCCCCATATCCCACCGCCACCATGGTGCAGATCGGCTCGCTTTCAGGTGAGGACTGGCTAGTGGAGATAGACGCGATCGCGGTGTTTGACTGACATCGTGAGGCTCAGAATTGCGGGATAGGAGCCGCCAGCGCCTCTCACAGGCTTGTATCGCGAGCATAGGAATTACGCGGTCTGGGTCGCACTTTGCGGCTCAACTCGCGCCGCCTCGAAAAGGCGGAGGCATGCAGTACACTACTGATTCTGGCGAATGAACCTACATGTGTCATTGACGGCGGTGGTCACGTCGTCTCCTCGCACCAGTGACTCTAGCGTCCTATCCAGCGCGCTATGCGCAGTCTGGCTGTACCGTGGCACGCCGCGTCCATGTTCCATGGATTGTTGGATGATAGTAATGTCCTTCTCTTCAAGACCAACTTTGAAATCTCCAAGGCGGGCAACCGCATCTCGTTTTGCCGGTATGGCGACAAGCTCCTGCATCACATCCACGAGCCCCCGCAAAGCGATATATGCTAACTCGGGTGGAGGAGTCTCTGCTACAATAGCCATCCCCATATCAGCTTGAACCGGCACCACCTGGGCTTTGCCGCGGGGGAGTTCCCCCAAGCGAATTCCTGTGGGCGGCCTAGGAAACAGTGTATGCATCATGGCTGGCGCAACCCTATTGATGTAGATGTTGTCCCACATTTCCCTGCCTACGGCTGCAGGAGAGACGCGCTGCGTGTGGAAGAGACCGCGCATGAATTCCAGTGCCTCGAGAGCGGCTGCATCCCCAAGGCGGCACTCGCCGGTGGCCGGATCGACCACCTCCGCGTTGTTTTGCCATAGCGCCCACCAGATTCCAAAATTGTGCGCGACTAGGCCCCAACGTCTAACGGCGCCGTCTTCTCTCTTTTGTGTCAATTGCTCTGCAACCCTTATCAAGTCCACCCAGGTCCAACTACTATCCACCGGCGGCACGCCCTCCGACGCAAACAGTGCTTCATCGTATTCCACCATCAGCGGCATCGCATTCAGAGGCAATGCATAGAGCGAACCCCTAAAGCGAAATTGGTCGAGCACGCTCGGATGGTACTCTTGGTTCAAGGTTGCCTCGTCGGCGCCAGAGAATCCGTCCAAGGGTAGCAAGAGGCCCCTGCTGACCAATTCATCTACGGCCCATGTATCCACGTTGACCAAGTCGGCTTCCATCTCCTTCACTATGGCGATTAGGTCAACGGTATCAAGGGTCTTGCCAACGTCTTTGCGCGCAAGAACGTAACCCCCGCGCTCGGGGCCGTTGGGATTCTCTTCATCCCTATTGAGCAATTGCTCGGCCAACCAGGGCAATTCCTCGTCGGATACCCGGGATACCGCCCAAATCAGCGGTCTTTCTTGCGGTACGCTCGGCGCGGAAAACCGAGATTCAAGAAAACCACATCCGGCAGTGAGTGCAGCAGATCCCGCGATCAAGGCACGACGCGTCAGCATAGCTCGCCTCCAAATTCCTGCTGGTTTAGATTGCCGTTCGACACTGCCGCAGAGAAACCAGAGCGCAGAGACCGCATAGAGTTGCAGGCGCAAATCAGAACGGGGATTGCACGCCAAAACCCATTTGATGCAAAGGTCGATTCTAGTGGCATTGCCCCCTGCGCTTCCGCAGTCGCCTACCTTGGTGAGAGGAGCGGTTACTTGGCTCCAGCGACTATCTCTTAGATAGAAACCCCCAGAATCTCCCTTCTGCCTTGACAGCCTTTCAATCTTCGCTACAGCCTCTTTGGCATACCTTGACACGATTACCTGAGAGGCAGCTTAACGCTAGTCATATCTGGCTAACACTTTTGTCACCTGCATTCATGAACTACTGGATAGCTCGGAGCGTAAGTGATTCCCCTGCCGTGTTCGACCCATGCAGGCACATTCGGATGATGTGCAAGGCATGGCTCATTCATTGCGTGAAGTCCTGCCTAAAGTTAAATGGAATGTCGGGTAAGACACTTCTTTTTGATGAGGTGCTATAATAGGTTGGAAAGTGAGGAATCCACGTAGCCTCAATGATGAGGAAAGTCAAAATGACGTGGCAGGTTCGGAATACCTTGCTTTCAATTACGAGCAGCCAGAGAGACCGCACCGCTGGTGATCCCAGCGTACCCCCAAGTCCGCTTGCAGCATTTCCTGCGCTGCAGTTCACCACGTGGCGGTTGATCTCTACGAATATCGCACTCGCGGATTCCCTGGTAAGAGACCAACTCTTCGATCAATTAGGCGCCGGTGGCCTTCTCTCGCCAACTTTCCCACAAACCCCCTTTTCGGTACCTATCAGCTCCAGAATGCTTGGAACTTCTGCACAGAAACTGATAGGTGGAAGACTCTCAGCACAGTCCTTCAGCGAAACACCTCACAATGCTCGGTACAGCGCACTTGAAGCAAATGTGAAGTCGATGCGATACATGCAGTCGGGTAATGTCATACAGTAGCGGTATCATTCACCTTAGTTGTGCATAGGTAGTCATGGACAAAGAGAACCTGAAATCCACTTTGGAGTCCTAGCATGCCGATGCAATCGCGTTACGCATGGAAAGCTAGTTCTCGCAGTATTTCCCGGCGGCTGGTCCTGAAAGTCGCTGCTGTACCCGTTGTGGGCATGGCAACCGGGTCGGCCTATGGCGTGATTCGCTCTCAATTAGGCAGATACGCGTTGCCGGGGACATTCATCGGTTCTGTGGACATTTCCGGAATGTCGGTTGATGAGGCAAGCGCGCAGGTCGAGGCTCAGTGGCAAGACTATCTGCGCAACCCAGTGGTTTTCGGCCATGAAGAAGCCACTTGGGCGCCCTCAGCAACGGAAATTGGACTCATCGTGCAGATCAAGAAGGCAATTCGCACCGCATTCGCATTAGAACGGCGGCGCATGTGGCTGTGGTTCTTGGGATTGAGCTCACGCAACCAGGTAGATCTGCCAATCTTCTTGGATTCTACGGTAGCCTTAGGATTCCTGGGTGCGGTTGCAAGTCATATCGACCGACCGCCCATCAATTCTCTGCTAGAACGCCAGGCCGATCGTGTCCGTGTTGTCCCCGGCGCCGAAGGCAAGCGGCTAGACCGTGAAGCTACGCTTGGCTTGATGAAGCTGCCCACAGACCCGCCGCAGCTCCAGGTAATAGAATTGCCTGTCGTATCACTAACACCACCGATCACCTTACAAATGGCAGAAAGAACAAAGTCAGTCTTTGAAAAGCTCGTTACCCAAGGTTTGCGATTTGAGCTTGACGGAGATGGTTGGGAAGTGCCGGGGAGCATGCTAAAGTCCTGGATACAAATCTATCAAGACCCGGAGCAGGGCCGTTTGGCGATCATGGGTGAGCAGGAGATGCTTCAGAATTGGTTAGCCCGAGTTGCCGTCGAGGCATCTCGGCCTCCCTTGAACGCCCGATTTACCGTCCGGGAGAAGAGTGTGCACCTGGATGTGCCTGCCAAGCAAGGCTATCAGACCGACTCAGATGTCCTCATTGCCACAGCACAGGCCGCCATCGAGCAAGGCGTAACGGCCCTCTACCTCCCCGCTGAGGTACGGGAACCGGCCTATACCGCGGACAACATGCACAATTGGGGCTTCGAGGAAGTCATTGCTGAGGGCACCTCATTGTTCGCCGGTTCGCCGCCTGAGCGCGCCCACAACATTGCCTTGGCAGCGTCGAAGCTTCATGGCTATGTTATCCCGCCTGGAGAAACGTTCTCGTTCCTGAGCGTACTCGGGCCGATCACGCGTGGGGACGGCTACCAGTCCAGCCTGATAATTTTTGGCGATCAGACAGTTCCGGGTGTCGGCGGAGGGGTGTGTCAGGTATCCACCACCATGTTCCGGGCGGCATTCTGGGCCGGACTGCCAATCACGGAACGCAATCAACACTCTTACAGAGTTGGATACTACGAGCGAGACGGGAGCCCGCCGGGCTTCGATGCCGCAGTCTATGACCCGGGTGTCGATCTCAAGTTTGTCAACGATTCGGAACACCCCATCCTCATCCAAACGCATGTTGACAAAGAAGCCATGGAGCTCAAGTTTGTTTTCCACGGTCGCAGTCCGGATCGGTGGGTGCGCATGCTTCCCGCTGTCGCCAAGAACTGGGTAAAACACGGTCCACCCCTGCCGGACAAAGTAGACCCTGATCTCCCGCTGGGCGAACGCTTGCAGGTGGAATGGGCGGTGGACGGCGTAGATGCCGAGATACATCGAGAAATTGTGGTAGCCGGAGATTCCCAGTACGATCAATTTCGCAGCCGCTACCGGCCATGGCGGGAGCGCTGGCTCGTCGGCACGAAGACTGTGCCGCCAGGGGAACAACCGGATTCTGCTCCACAACTGCCGGGATAAGCAAGCAGCCTCACCTCACCTGCGCCTGGATGCGCCACTCGATCCCCGCAGCCATTCACTAAACCAATGGTGAGTAGGTGCGGGGTTTTCCTTTCACCGCACCACAACGGCTATCTACGAGGTCAGCCCTTTTCATCCACACTGGGCTCAGCCAACTCTTCCTTGCAAAGTGCGACTCTCAGTTGCATTACGACTCTTCTAGGCGTAGACGGCCAGTATGAAATCTACTTTGACCTTCACGGCTCTTCCCCCGCCAAGTCGTTGACGTGGGGAGTTTGACGACTCTCCACGACTGGACTTGTAGTAACAGCTGCCGCATTGCCCGTGTGTACGAGCTTACAAAGGGGGCCTTGTATGGGCAAAGTCTTGGGCGCCAAGGTCCCTCATTCATGTACTATCTCGTCGCAGCAAGAGTGAAAGTGGTCGTCATTTGATTCTGACCGAATTGGCAGCACGCCTCATTCAATCAGTTGACGGATTAGTCGGGAGAACATTCGCCCAGGCGCGGCGTAATTTGGTTGCGTGTGCCAGAAGCTTGTGATATGTTTCACGTGGCAAAAGCTTCTGATATGAGGAGCGCCAATGTCTGGGTCGCCGAGGGGAAAAGCGCCGCAAATGGCGATTAGACGCCTCTCTATGTACTATCGTACATTGGCTGCGCTACGGGAACAGGAAGTTGAGAGCATATCCTCTGAACACCTCTCCAATCTGACTGGCTCCACTGCCGCCCAGGTCCGCCGCGATCTCGCCTACTTTGGAAACTTTGGGAGGCGCGGAGTAGGGTACGACGTACAATCGCTGCTCGTGCACATGCAGGAAATCTTGGGAATTGGCGAAGGATGGCCCATGGCGCTTGTCGGTGTCGGCAATCTGGGCTCCGCCCTGCTGGCGTATGATGGGTTTCCACGCCAGGGCTTCCGCATTGTAGAGGCCTTCGACTCTGATCCCCGCCGGGTCGGCACTGTGATCCGCGACATAGTCGTAAAGCCGATGGACGAGATCCGGGAGACCATTCAGGCGCGCAAGATCGTCATGGCGCTTTTAGCCGTGCCGGCAAAAGCCGCACAGTCAGTAACCCAGCAGCTCGTCGATGCCGGCGTGCGCTGCGTGCTCAATTTCGCCCCAATCTCGCTCAAGGTGCCTTCCGACGTTTACTTGGCCAGTGTGGACCTTTCAATCGAAGTAGAGTATCTCTCGTACCTGCTGAGGGAAAGTGTGGCGGAAGACCAAGCATCGGGCAGCACATGTTCAGACGATTAGACCGCGCAACCTGAATTGAGGCGCGCTGGAGTACGGTTGAAAATGGTGAACGATTCGTCCATTATAAGACCGGAGTGCGCTGGCAACAGTCATAGAGTAGGGTAGGGCGTTAGGCATGGAGTATTACGTTGGATACATCCCGTTCTTGGTGCTCTTCGTCGCTGCGTCTGCATTCGGCATCATCGCGCTGGCTCTTGCTTCCGTACTACGACCGAAATTCAAACCGGGACCACTGCGCACAATCCCTTACGAATCCGGGATTGGCCCCAGTGGCTTGGTGGGCGATACGCGCGGTCGTCACGGCGTGCACTTCTACTTGGTGGCAATTGTGTACGTTGTCTTCGACTTGGAGCTTGCGTTTCTCTTCCCATGGGCCGTCATCTTGGCGTCGCTCGGCCTGTTTGGTCTGATTGAAATGGCGATATTTATTGCTATCTTGCTCGTGGGATACGTTTACGCATGGAAGAAAGGAGCGTTCGATTGGGGGTTGTAGAAGATACACTTACCCTGCCGACTGCGCAGACCGCTGGGCAGAAAACCGGCGCTTCCGGCTTTGTACTCGCTTCCGCTGATCAAGTCTTGAACTGGGGACGGGCAAATGCATTGTGGCCTATGACGTTTGGCCTGGCGTGCTGCGCAATTGAGATGATGGCGCTGTTTGCCTCACACTATGATATGGACCGCTTCGGCATGGCACCGCGGGCAACGCCGAGACAGTCCGATGTGATGATTGTGGCAGGCACGGTGACCAAGAAGATGGCGCCCATCATTCGCAACCTTTGGGAACAAATGGCGCGTCCGTGTTGGGTGATTGCCCATGGCAATTGCGCGACGTGTGGAGGTCCGTACCGCTCCTATAGTGTGCTCCAAGGCGTAGACCTTGCGGTTCCTGTTGACATCTACGTGCCCGGTTGTCCGCCGCGGCCGGAGGCGCTGCTTGATGGTCTAATGTTATTGCAGCAAAAGATCAAGCAAGGCGAATGGGCAGGCTCTGAGGAAGCCCTGCTTACCGCCCGTGCCGCTGCGGCGGCCAAGGAGTGAGTGGAGTCGTGAGCATTCCGCCGCCGGTTGCCGCGGAAACTATTCAGGAACGTGTGCAAGCGGTCCTGGACGATAAGGTCATTGCTGCAAATACCCAACGCAATTTTCTGACGATAGAGATTGCGGCGGCGGACCTTCTGGCGGTCGCAACGGTATTGCGGGATGACTTGGAGCTTCGCTTCAATTACTTTGGTGACGTGACGGCGGTACACTGGCCGGGCGAGACGCAGGAATATGAAGTCGTCTACCACCTGCGCTCGATTCCGGACAATCGCAGCATTCGCGTCAAGACGCGCATTGCCGCGAGCGAGTCGATAGAATCTATGGCACAGGTCTGGCCCGGCGCCGACTGGCCGGAGCGTGAAGTCTACGATCTAATGGGCATAAAATTCGAAAACCATCCGGATCTCCGGCGCATCCTAATGGATGAAGACTACGAGTATCACCCACTGCGCAAAGACTTCCCCCGGGAAGGTCTCTGATTGATAGGGCGGCTCCGTAAGGTGTAGTGAGAGCGTCAGATGGCGACTGTCGAAGTTGAACGCATCGCAGGTGAAGGCGATTCAGGACTGATCCTGAATATGGGGCCACAGCATCCCAGTACGCATGGTGTGCTGCGGGTCATTTTGAAGATGGATGGTGAGTACATCGAGGAAGCCGTACCCATCATCGGCTACCTGCATCGCGGCACTGAGAAGATTGCCGAGAGTGAAACGTATACGCAGATTCTCGGCTACACGGACCGCATGGATTACACCGCAGCGGCGTCCAGTAACCTTGGCTGGTTGGTGGCCGTAGAAACGCTTGCGGGTATAGAAGTGCCGGAACGCGCGCAATGGCTGCGCTGCATTGTTGGCGAGTTGGGACGTCTGGCAGGACATCTGGTCTGGATCGGCACCCACGCGCTGGATATCGGCGCCATGTCGGTCTTTCTCTATGCCTTCCGTGCCCGTGAACGCGTGCTCGAACTCTTCGAAGAGCTTTGCGGCGCGCGGATGACCCACAGCGTCATGCGGCCCGGCGGCTTCCTGGAAGAGCCGAGCGAGACCTTCTACGAAAAGCTTGAAAGTTCTCTGGACTACTTCATCAAGGAAATCAATCAATTCGACACGCTGCTCAGCAAGAATGAGCTCTGGCTGGGACGTACTGTGGACGTGGGCGTCATTTCCGCCGATGACGCGATTGCGATGGGGCTTTCCGGCGCTTGCTTGCGCGGCTCGGGGGTGGAGTGGGACATCCGCAAAGCGGAACCCTATGCCGCCTACGATAAGGTGGAGTTTGACGTCCCAATCGGAACCGGCAAAGGCGATGTCTATAGCCGCTATCTGCTGCGCCTTGAGGAGATGCGCCAGAGCGTACGCATCATGCGGCAAGTAATCGATCACTTGCCACCAGGCCCGGTCATGACGGATGACGCGCGCGTCGCCCGACCCGACACGCCCCGCCTCTATACCGATATGGAAGCAATGATCAATCACTTCTGGATGTACATCCACGGCTTCCCGGTGCCACGCGGTGAAACGTACGCAGCTATCGAGGCGCCAAAGGGGGAACTGGCTTTCTATGTTGTCAGCGACGGCAGCGGCAAACCGTACCGTATGCACGTGCGCTCGCCGTCTTTTGCAAATCTGCAGTCGCTGCCGTATCTGGTTAAGGGACGGCTGCTGGCAGACGTGGTTGCGGTAATTGGAAGCATTGACATTGTGCTTGGAGAGATTGATCGTTAGCAACGATTTGCCTAGTGGACGAGTGGTCTCAAAAATTTGCGGTGGGTGAGAAGAGGGAAAGATGCCGGTAACACTGACAGTTGACGGTCAAGAGGTAACGGTACCTGACGGGTCGACGATCCTCGATGCCGCGCGCAAGTCTGGTATCTACATTCCTACTCTATGTTTTGATACCTTCCTCAAGCCGTACGGCGCCTGCCGCATGTGCGTGGTTGAGGTCGAACGGGCCCCTAAGCCGCTCTCTTCCTGCAATACCATGGCCATGGACGGCATGGTGGTGAGCACCAAGACCGACCCGGTGGTGCATGCGCAGCAGGGCATCATGGAGATGACCCTACAGCACCACCCGCTCGACTGCCCGTACTGCGACAAGTCCGGTGTCTGCGACTTGCAGCACACCGCTTATGAGGTGGGCGTATACCGCAGCAAGTTGGGCAGCGACAATCCAAACGAACCGGACCACGAATTCAGCCCGCTAATCGAGTGGGACCCAAACCGCTGCATCTATTGCGGCAAGTGCGTGCGAGTCTGCGATGAAAGAGTCGGAGATAGCGCCCTTACCTTTAATCTGCGCGGCTTCCACAGCTATATCGGCACGCAGTTCGATGAACCGCTGGACTGCGTCGAGTGCGGAGAGTGTATTGAAGTTTGCCCGGTAGGCGCTCTGCTGAGCCGGCCCTTCATGCACAGCGGCCGCGCATGGCAGGTGCACCAGAGCGAGTCTATCTGCAACCACTGCAGCGTCGGCTGCCAGATGCACGTTGAAACGCGCATGGGCGAGGTGCTGCGCACGAAAGCGAATCCGGCGCTCCGCGACCAAACTCCGGTAAACACGCGAGACAGGGGGCCTGGAGACGGCATGCTCTGCACGCGCGGACGCTTTGGCTACGACTACATTCATGATGACGCGCGCGTGACTCAACCGCTGGTGCGCAGAGACGGTCAACTTGAAGCCGCAAGCTGGGACGAAGCGCTCAGTTTGGTCGCGGCGCAAGTCACGGAAGCAAAAGCGCAGAGTGGGCCCGATTCCGTAGCGGCCATTACCTCCGGGCGGCTCTCAGATGAAGAAAACTATCTCGTGTCGCGTCTCATGCGGGACGTCATCGGTACCAACAACGTTGACAGCACTGAGCGCTGGACGTTCATACCCACCCTCAGCGCCTTAGGACCTGCCGCCTTCAACTTCAGTATCGATCAGATGCAGCAAATGGATGCTTTCTTGGTCGTCGGTGGCGACATTATGGAAAGCCATGATGTGCTTGGTATGCGCATGCGGCAGTGGGTACGTGACCAAGGAAAATCGCTTATCCAAGTCAGTAGTTTGCCGAGCAGACAGGACAGTCGCTTCGCAAGCCACGTGCTGCGCGTACGCCCGGGATCGGAAGAGCACCTGGTTCAAGGACTAGCCAGTGATATTTTGCGCCGATCAGAGAACGATAACGCGCCGGAGGAATTGCGTGGCTATACTCTGGAGAGCGCTGCCACAGATACCGGTATCGCTGCGGAGGAGATCGGCCAGGTTGCAGAATTACTCGCGCAGGCTGGCAACGTCGGCATAGTCTGGGCCCTCGGCAATTGGCTAATTGGCAGCGCCGAGAGCTTTGCTCAAGCGGCGGCCAATCTCAAGTTGGCCTTGCCAAGCGCGCATCTCTTCCCCTTGGCTAATAAGGCAAACTCCAGAGGTTTGGTGCAAATGGGCGCGGGAGCGGACATACTGCCGAATTTCCGCAGCGTTGACGACGCCCAGGCTCGCAGTGCGTTGGGCAGGCTGTGGGACGTGGTGCTGCCAGATTCTCAGGGATTAACAGTTGACGATCTCTTGGCCGGCGCCGATGTTGCTGTGCTCTTCGTAATTGGAGAGGATTTAGCGGCGAGCGCCCGCAACCGCAACCAAGCGCAAGCAACTCTTGAGCAAGCAGACTTTGTGGTGGTGCAAGACATCTTCGTAAGTAGCACGGCGGCGGAGCACGCCGACGTCGTTTTGCCTGCCGTCAGCTTTGCGGAAAAGACCGGGACGTACACCAATTTGGAGGGGCGGTCTCAACGAGCCCAAGCGGCAATCCCGCCCGTAGGCGAAGCGAAACCCGATTGGCAGATTTTGACTGAACTTGCGCTACAGCTTGGCGCGCAGTGGACATACCGGAATTCGGACTCGGTTGCGCAGGAAATTGCTGCAGTGTTGGCCGACATCCCCATTACGCACAGCACGCAGGGCTTCGGTTGGCAGGATCTCCCCACGCTCCCCAGCGTGAATGGAGACGGCAAGCTGCTCTTGGTAACCCAAGACCACCTCTTCGTGCCGGGAGTTACCGGACGCTACAGTAGCAACTTGCGCCGGATGGTCGCAGAGCCGATAGCTGAATTGCATCCGGCACAGTTAGACCGCATCGGCGTTCGAGACGGCGAAAAGGTAGACATTCAGGCGAACGGCGCCGATCTGGTAGTTACTGCGAAAGCCAATGACCGATTGGCGGAAGACATTGTCTATGTTCCCGTTGGCTTCCCGGATGCGCCGGTGGGCGCTTTGCTAGGAGCGGAAGCCGCGGTGGCGGTATCAGTGCGAGCCGCAGTTACGTCATCTACAGCGGAGTCGTCGGCATCGACGATGCCGGGGCAGAGGTGAATTAGGAACTGATTCATGACTGAGCTTGTCATTGCCGTAATCTTCAAGTCGATCATCGCGTTCTTGGTTCCGCTGCTGGCCGTGCCGCCCCTGATTTGGGCAGAACGTCGCATCCTGGGCCGCATCCAGTCGCGAGTTGGCCCCAACCGCGTCGGCCCCTTTGGCTTATTCCAAACGCTGGCCGATGCCGTCAAGCTCTTGGGCAAAGAAGACATGATTCCGGCAGGTGCAGATCGTGCGCTCTTCATTCTCGCGCCGTTTCTGCTCTTGGTTCCGTCGTTTATGGCTTGGTCTGTCGTGCCGATTGGCACCGAACTGCACATCTTTGGACGAGTCATCGGCCTCTATCCCACTGATCTTAACGTCGGCGTGCTCTACATCGTGGCGCTAACGTCCGTAGCGGTATACGGCATCGTTATGGCCGGCTGGGCGTCCAATAGCAAGTACGCCTTGTTGGGTAGCCTCCGGTCGAGCGCACAGATGATTAGCTATGAGATTATGCTTGGCTTGGCGCTCGTCGGTGTTGTGGTGCTCGCCGGGTCGCTCTCGTTGCCGGAGATTGTGCGGCAGCAGCAGGTGCCATACGCTATACCGCTGTTTATCGGCGCATTTGTCTTTGTTTGCGCCGCGTTGGCGGAAACCAACCGCGCCCCCTTTGACTTACCGGAAGCGGAAACCGAGCTTGTGTCCGGCTATCACGTAGAGTATTCCGGCGCGCGGTTCATGTTCTTCTTCCTGGCCGAGTACGCAAATATGGTGCTCGTCTCCTTCTTGGTGAGTGCGGTATTCTTGGGTGGAGGATGGCCGGCCCAGTTGCTGGAGCCATATATCGGCCATCTCTTCACAACCTTGCTTGCTGTTGGCATCATGATGAGCAAAGTCCTGCTCTTTCTTTTCTTTTACTTTTGGATCCGCGCCACGTTGCCGCGGTTTCGCTACGATCAAATGATGAACTTTTGCTGGAAAGTGCTTTTGCCGCTGGGACTGGTGAATCTTGCAGTCGCAACGGTGCTAAAACTGACTATTTACGCCTGAATCTAACTTCCGGAAAGGAGACGCAATGAGTTTTCGGATCGACTCGCTGCTGCCAATAGCGAGAGGGCTCAGTGTTACCCTCCGTGAGTTCTTCCGGCAGCCGGTAACAATCCGCTATCCGGAGGAGAAACGGCCCCTCTCTGCGATCTTTCGCGGTGCTGTTGGCATGCGGCGCAGGCCGGACGGTCGGCCGAAGTGCGTGGGCTGCGGCCTTTGCGAGACTGCGTGTCCGAATGAGTGCATTACCATCACGACGGAGTCGAATCCCGCGCAACCTACCGATAAAGTGGTAACGTCATATACGCTTGACGTCGGTCGCTGCCTCTTCTGTGGGCTGTGTGTCGAGGCCTGTCCGGTGGAGGCATTGGAAATGACGAACGCGTACAATTTCTCTACGGATGACCGCAGTACACTCATCTACGACGTTGATCGCCTGATGGACCTGGTGGACAAGCAAGGCAAGGAGGTAGCTACGCTTGAATAGCGAAACCTTGCTTACGTTGATTTTTGCGTACCTTGCAGTAGCGTGCGTGGCGCTTGCCGTGCTCGTGATCATGCTGCGCAATCCGGTCCAATGCGCGCTGGCGCTTGTTGGTGTTGTATTCCATCTTGCGGGAATCTTTATTCTGCTTCGCGCCGAATTTCTTGCCGTAGCACATATTATTATTTACGCGGGCGCCATAATCGTGCTCTTCCTTTTCACCATGATGCTGCTGAATCTCGGTGTGGTCGAGCGTGCGCGTCAGTTCCACGTCCAAGCGCCTCTCGCAATTGTGATTGGCGCAGTTCTTTTTCTGGAGTTCATCGTCCTCACCGGGGCTACTATTACGGTGGGAGCCTCGGGTCCCCACACGCCGGCCTGGGTGGTTGGACAGGGCGGCAACGTGCAAGCCTTGGGGCAAGTGCTCTTCCGCGACTACTTGCTTCCCTTTGAGGTAGCCTCGGTCTTGCTGACTGCTGCCGTAGTCGGCGCGATTGTCTTGGCAAGACAGAAGCCGAGACGACCCCGCTCATCCTCGCAGATGGGTGTGGGGGAGTGGATGGCAGAACGGTACGAGAAGGCAAAACAACGAGAACAAGATCCGGCCAAGCCGCGTTGAGGAGCTAGTCGACCTAAATGATCATCCCGGCCTTGGAGTACTACTTGGTGCTGGGTGCGGCACTCTTTATCATCGGTCTGCTCGGTGTGCTGGTGCGGCGCAATTTACTGATTGTATTTATGTCGATTGAACTCATTTTATTGGGAGCAAACGTCACGTTTGTTGGATTTGCCGTAGCTCTGAACAACATGCTGGGGCAAGCCTTCGTCATATTTTCCTTGACCGTAGCCGCTGCTGAAGCGGCGGTTGGGCTCGCCATAATCGTGGCGTTGTCGCGCCACAGGGATTCGCTCAATGTTGATGAAATTGACACTCTCAAGGGGTAAAGGCGCGCAGAAGCAATGACCGATGTTGCCTGGCTAATTCCGCTCCTGCCATTTGTCGCGTTTGCGATTAATGGCCTCTTTGGACGCACTTACCTAAAGAAACGCACCGGTCTCATAGCCAACGCGGGTGTGCTGGGGGCACTTGTCGTAACCGTGGCCCTCTTCATCACGCACTTGGACCATGCGGAACCGGCGACGGTTTCACTGTGGACGTGGGCCGTTTCCGGCGACTTTGCGTTGGACATCGCATTGCGCGTGGACGCCCTGACGCTCGTCATGCTCTTGGTGGTCACGAGCGTGTCGTTCATGGTTCACGTCTACTCGATTGGCTACATGGCCAGCGACCCCGGTTATTGGCGGTTCTTCACCTATCTGCCGCTATTCGTCTTTGCAATGATCATGCTCGTGATGGCGACAAACTTGCTCGTCCTGTTCGTTTTCTGGGAAGCCGTCGGCTTGTGCTCCTACTTGCTCATTGGCTTTTGGTTCGAACGACAGTCGGCTTCCGCGGCAGCCATCAAGGCCTTCCTAACGAACCGCATTGGCGATGTGGGCTTCCTGATCGGTCTCATTTTGGCATGGCATGTCTTTGGGACGCTGGACTATGACGAGATCTTCGCGCAAGCTCCGGCGATTGCGGCTGCGATGCCGGGCATGCTCACCCTCATATGTCTCTTGCTCTTCGTGGGCGCCATGGGCAAGTCGGCGCAATTTCCGCTGCACGTCTGGCTGCCCGACGCGATGGAAGGTCCGACACCGGTGAGCGCCTTGATCCACGCCGCCACAATGGTGACGGCAGGCGTCTATATGGTAGCCCGCTTCAATCCACTCTACGTGCTGACACCGAACGCAATGATGGTGGTAGCGCTTGTCGGCGCATTCACTGCACTCTTTGCGGCTACGATCGGCTTGGCCCAGAACGACATCAAACGAGTCCTTGCGTTTTCTACGGTTAGCCAGCTCGGACTCATGTTCATGGCTCTCGGCGTGGGGGCCTTCACCGCGGCGATTTTCCACCTGGCTACGCACGCCTTCTTCAAGGGTCTCCTCTTCCTTGGCTCAGGCTCCGTGATTCACGGTACCAATGAGGAACAGGACATGCAGCGTATGGGCGGCCTCTTTGGAAAGATGCCCGTCACTGGAACCACGTACATTATTGGCGGCCTGGCACTGTCCGGTATCATCCCGCTGGCGGGCTTCTGGAGTAAGGACGAATTGCTGGGAGCCACGCTACTTTCCGGTCAACTTGGCTATCTTCTCTTCTTCTTGGGGGCCTCGGCCTCATTCCTGACAGCCGTATACACGTTCCGTATGATCTTCCTTACCTTCTTTGGCAAGACCCGCATGGAGACGGAGCGTCATTCGCATGTTCACGAATCGCCCCGGGTGATGACGATTCCGCTCATCATCCTGGCAGTGGGCGCAATAGGAGCCGGTATTGTTGGCATTCCGCCGGAGCACGGGCTAATTCACAACTACCTCCACGACACGTTCTTGTCGGCTGAGCTTGCCGGATTGGTTCACAAGCCGTCAACGGCGTTTGTGGTTGCGTTGATGGGCGTATCTACACTCATAGCGGTGTTTGGAATCCTCATCGCCTACAGCATCCACATACGTAGATCTCCGTCGCCGGAGGCTGTCGCCGGCGCGACCCCGTTCATTCATGCCCTCCTGGTCAATAAGTACTACCTGGACGACTTCTACGACACGGTCCTGGCGGGCGGAACGAAGGGCGTAGGCTGGCTCTTCGCCTGGTTCGACTTGAACGTCGTGGACGGACTGGTAAATCTCATTGGCTTGATAGTCAACGGCGTTGGCGGCGGCCTCCGCCGCATGCAGACCGGCCGCTTGGAAAACTATGCCTTTAGCGTTGTCCTCGGTACTGCGCTTGTGCTCGCTTTCTACATCATAATGGTGCGCTGAGGAAATCCCTGTGGAGTCATTCCCCATTCTCTCCCTCATTCTCTGGTTGCCGCTCATTGCAGCCGTAATCGTGCTGTTCCTTTCCGATCGCCGCGCGATGTTTGCGGTGTCCCTAGCGGGGGCCCTGCTTTCGCTCGTGCTGAGCGTTTTGGTATGGGCGAGCTTTGCGCCAGGCGCAGGCATGCAATTCCGCGAGACGTTCGATTGGCTGCCTGCCCTTGGCATTCAGTATGCGCTTGGCGTAGACGGCATAAGCCTTCTGATGGTGCTCCTGAATACATTCCTGTTCTTCCTCTGCATCGTCTATGCATGGGCATCGGTTCACGATCGCGTGAAAGAATACCTCTTTACCATGCTCCTCTTGGAAGTGGGCATAACGGGAGTATTTCTGGCGCTGGACTTCGTGCTCTTCTATGTCTTCTGGGAAATCATGCTTATTCCCATGTACGTGCTGATTGGCGTGTGGGGCGGAGAACGCCGGGTCTATGCGACGGTTAAGTTCGTGCTATACACGCTCTTTGGCAGTCTGCTCATGTTGGTTGCTATTCTGGCGCTCTATTTCGTGCACGGTAATACGACAGGCGTATACACGTTCGACATTCTTGAACTCACGCAAGGCACCTATGGTGAACGCTTCCAACTTTGGGCGTTCCTGGCCTTCTTCCTCGCGTTTGCCATCAAGGTACCCATGGTGCCGTTCCACACATGGTTGCCGGATGCCCACGTGGAGGCGCCGACTACCGGCAGCGTCATTCTGGCCGGTATCCTGCTCAAGATGGGTGGCTACGGCTTCATTCGCTTTAGCCTGCCCCTTTTCCCCAGCGCAAGCCAGACAGCACAGACAGCCATCCTCGTGCTCTCCGTCATCGCGATTCTCTATGGCGCATTGGTCGCATTGATGCAGACGGACCTGAAAAAGCTCATTGCCTACTCCTCAGTCAGCCACATGGGTTTTGTGACGCTGGGCATTTTCTCCTTTACGCAGCAGGGCCTCGACGGGGCCATTATGCAGATGTTTAGCCACGGATTGGTGACGGGAGCGCTCTTCCTCTGTGTGGGGCAACTCTACGAGCGCACGCACGACCGGCTCATTGCCAACCTTGGCGGGCTTGCCCATCGGTGGCCGGTCTATGCCGTGCTCTTTCTCTTCTTCTCGCTCGCCTCAATCGGCTTACCGGGACTATCGGGGTTTGTCGGCGAGTTCATGGTGCTGCTCGGGGCCTTCGTGACCGGCACGCGCATCTTCGGTGTGCTGGCCGTGCTTGGCATCATTCTTTCCGCGGCTTACATGCTTTGGATGTATTGGCGGGTGATGCTGGGTTCATTGCAGGAAGCGCATCGCAAGCTGGAGGATCTTACACGACTTGAGACTGCGGTACTCGTCGCTCTTGCGTTGGTAATTGTGTGGGCAGGCGTGCAACCCCAGGGATTCATCGAGCTCTTCACTGCCGACACGAGCGGGATTGTAGAAGCAATTGCAGCATCCGGAGTTACGAGCGCTCTGACAAGATAGCTCCTATTGGCCCGGTCTATCCGGGGCACGAGTGAGGACATAGCTAGTGCAAATAGAAGACCTCATCAGCATCCTGCCCGAAATCATCATCACGGTGGTTGCCGCTTGCGTACTCATGGTGGACGCGTTCGGCGGCCGGCGGACTCATCGCGGCTTGTTGGGTTTGGTTGTGGTTGGGAGTGTAGTCGCGATCCTCGTCACAGTCTTCGTGCGCGCTGACGGTGCAACTGCGTTTAGTGGTACCGTGCTGACAGATGGCTACGCGGTCTTCTTCAAAGTGCTCTTTCTCGCCATTGCCGCTCTCAGCATCGTGCTGGCTTATGCGCAGTCGAAGGACGTTCCGTTTGCAGAGCTTGCGGCGCTCATTCTGTTTGCGACAGTCGGCATGCTTCTGCTGGGCGCAACGGGAGATCTGATCACGCTGTATCTCGGCATTGAGCTCACGTCTATTCCTGTCTACGTACTCGTTGCCATCAAGCGCGATCGTTTCCGCGCGACGGAAGGCGCACTCAAGTATTTCCTGCTCGGCGCATTTGCCTCCGGAGTTATGCTTTATGGTATTGCCTGGCTCTTTGGCCTGACGGGCACAACGAATCTGGCGAATATGGCATTGTACGTGCAGAGCCAAGGTGCGGACAATCCCTGGTTCATGCTAGGACTCGGCCTCCTGCTTGCCGGCTTAGCGTTCAAAGTTGCTGCCGTTCCGTTCCACATGTGGACGCCTGACGCCTACCAAGGGGCGCCCACCCCGTCCACGGCATTCCTGGCGGCCGGCGCCAAAATGGGCGCTATGGCGGGCCTTTTGCGGGTAGTCGTGCACGGACTCGGGCCCTGGCAGGACATGGTAGTGCCCATCGTGATCGCGCTAGCCGTCGCAAGTATGATCGTCGGCAACTTTGTGGCAATCTGGCAGCGCGACGTGAAGCGCTTGCTCGCGTACTCGTCGATTGCGCACACAGGATATATGCTTGTCGCCATCGCGGTAGTGCATGCACAGTCTGAAGCAGGCGGACTCATGCGAGACGCCGTGGCGGCGATTCTGTTCTACGCCGCGGTGTATGCCTTGATGACGCTTGGTGCATTTGCCGTCACTTTTGCTGTGGAACGGCGCACCGGCGGCACGGATATGGAGAACTTCCAAAACCTCGGTCGTTCTTCGCCTTTGCTAGCTGCTGCTATGGTGGTGTTCATGATCTCGCTTACCGGCATCCCACCGGCCGCGGGATTCTTTGGCAAGCTGTACTTGCTGCAAGTAGCCGTTAACGGCGGCTTGATTTGGGTGGCTGTCGTTCTTGTGCTGACAAGCACGGTCTCGGCATACTACTACCTGCGCGTTGTCGTTAACATGTACATGGTTGATGGGCAACCCCGCTTGCTTCCCGTTCCATCTTCCACTGCAATTGGCGCAGTGGTTGCCGTGGGCATTATCGGTACGCTCGTGCTCGGCATCTATCCCGCCGGAGCCATCGAGTGGGCGCAAGCCGCCTTTGAAGAGGTCGGCAAGCTGGCACTGTCGCGCTAGACGACGAGCCTCCTCACTCCCAGATGCCTCTGGTCTGGCCCACCACCGTTTGAGCCTCTTGGCACGTGGCAGCAGCGCATCGTCTGGTATCATAGAAGACACACGAGCCCCCATAGCTCAGTGGATAGAGCACTGGCCTCCGGAGCCAGGAGCGGGCGTTCGAGTCGCCCTGGGGGTACCAAGACATCAATCTAGAGTGCCAGGTACATGCCCGCATTTTCTCTTGACCTAGAAGGCTGACTACCTTCCAGTACCGAGGCGAAACTCGCCTTCTATGCGTGAAAGCGGGGTGCATCGTGAATGCCGCCGATCCAGGGCAAATCATCATCCTGAACGGCGCGCCGCGATCGGGCAAGTCGAGCATCGTCAAGGTGGTCCTGGACACATTCGATGGAGTGTGGATCAACCTTGGCGTAGATTGCTTCAAGCAGCAAACATCCCAGCGCTACAGTCCGGGCATTGGTCTTCGTCCCGGTGGAGAACTGTCAACAACGATCGAACCTCTCGTTCCGGTGCTGTATGCGGCCATGTACGAGTCTATCGCTGCCCACAGCCGGCTGGGCGTAAACGTCGTTGTGGACGTCGGCCATCACGACGCTTATGCGGAGCCACGCGGCATCCTCTTTGCCAGCGCCCGGCGTCTAAGCGGCTTGCCCGTCTTGTTTGTGGGAGTTCGTTGTCCTGTTGACGTGATCGTGGAGCGACGACAAAAGACGTGGGACCCAAGTCGGGGACTGGACGAGCACATTCAACGCTGGCAGCGTGAAGTCCACATTCCGGGTATCTATGACATTGAAGTCGATACTTCACGATGTTCTCCTCAGGAGTGTGCAGGTAAGATTCGACAGTTCCTTGAAGAGCGTCCACGACTCTCGGCATTGGCTCAACTTGCCGAGATGCAACCCGACAACGGCAATCCAGTGTGTGAAGCAGCGAAGTAATCGTCAGGTCAGTGGGCCCCTCCCAAGCTTCACCTTCGCTTCTCCTCCCTAGACGTTCTGTGATAGGAAATGAGCCAGAAACAGAAGAACATCGTCTCACTCCACGAAATCAGCAAGTCCTATTTCGACCAAGGCGAGCAGCGCGTTGTATTGAATAACGTGAGTTTGGAAGTCAGCGGCGGCGAATTCGTCGCCGTCCTGGGAAGCAGCGGCAGCGGCAAGACAACCCTTCTGCACCTCATCGGCGGGATTGATACACCCGATAGCGGTTCCATCACCATTGAAGGAAACGAGCTCACCGCTCTCAGCGATACCGCCCGCACGCGCTTTCGCCGGCGCCACGTTGGCATGGTATTCCAGCTCTTCAATCTGATCCCCACCCTCACCGTATGGGAGAACGTGCTCCTGCCGGCCGAGCTTGAAGGCGCAGTCGACGCCAAGCTCAAAGGCCAGGCAGGGGCATTGCTTGAGCGCGTGGGTCTCGCCGACCGCAAGAATACATTCCCGGACCGTTTGAGCGGCGGCGAGCAGCAACGCGTTGCCATTGTGCGCGCGCTGGCGCACCAGCCGCTCGTCGTGCTTGCCGATGAGCCAACTGGCAATCTCGACGCTGAGAACAGTGCGCGAGTGCTTTCACTCTTGCTCCAACTGACCCAAGAAGCCGGACGCACATTGCTGATGGCCACCCACGACCATGAGATTGCGCGTCAGGCCTCCCGTGTCTGCCGGCTTCACGCCGGTGCGCTCACTCTTCATTCCACCGTGACTTCCGCATTCTAAACCATGAATCTTGCGATGGTCTGCCGTCTCGCCTATCGAGCGATGGAGCGGCGCGTGCTGCAGAGTGCGTTGTTTGTCTTTAGTATTGTGGCCGGCGTCGCGTTGGTGGTGGGCGTTGACGTCGCCGCCGAGTCGTCGCGACGCGCGTTCTCGCTGAGCGTTGCCAGCCTCCAGGGCAGCGCAACCCACGAAATCGTGGGAGGTCCCAGCGGAGTTCCTTCCGCGCTCTATCGCGACTTGCGAGTCGATCTTGGCATACGCACTGCTGCGCCGGTTGTGCAGGGCACTGTTCGCGTGGGCGAGAATGACGCCGCGCTCACGCTGCTGGGCATCGATCCTTTCGCAGAATCTCATTTTCGTCAGTTCCTCGTCGGCGCGTCCACGTCGGACGCTGATAGCGTCGAGAGTCTGGCACTGCTTCGACTCTTGACCGAGGCAAACACCGTACTGGTCTCACAATCCGTAGCTGCACGGCTTGACATTGAACCTGGAGATCAGCTCGAGATCCACACGGCGCAGGGGTGGCGGAGTGTCACCCTTGTGGGCACCATTCGACCTTGGAATGCACTGAGCGAGCAGGCGCTCTCCCATTTAATTGTATCTGACATTGCCACTGCGCAAGACATCGTAGGCAGTCCGGGAGCGCTAACCCGTATCGATCTGATGCTCACCGACCCTCAAACGCTCTCCCGCATTCAAGATTCGTTGCCACCGGGAACTGTCGTGAGGACAGTAGCAAGCAACCGGAACAACCTAGAGCAGCTAAGCGGCAGTTTCACACTCAATCTACAGGCGCTCAGTCTGCTCGCACTCGTCGTCGGCATGTTTCTTGTCTATAACATTATGTCATTCAGCGTTGTACAGCGGCGCGTGCAAATCGGTATGCTGCGCGCGATTGGCGCCACGCGCCGACAGATCTTCGCCACCGTCCTCATCGAGGCGCTCGTCTTCGGCATGCTTGGCACGGTGCTCGGTCTGGCTGTTGGCTATCTGCTGGGTGGACTCTTAGTTGGAGCGGTTGCCCGCACCATCACCGACGTCTACTATCGAGTTGAGGTCCAGGTACTGACGCTCTCCTCGTTCACGGTCGCCAAAGGCGTGATAACGGGGCTAGTTGCGAGCCTGGGCGCGGCACTACTCCCCGCCCTAAATGCCACTCGCATCTCGGCCGCGAGCGCTCTCCGCAGCATCGACGCCGAGCAGGCGACGCGCTATCGCGTTGATATTGCCGCGGCTACCGGTCTTGTCGTATTGGCTGCCGGCTTCATTCTGACCAAGTTGCAGACGCAGAGTCTGTATTTTGGCTTTGGCGCGCTCTTCTTGGTCCTCATGGGCAGCATTCTCTTCACGCCGGCGGCTCTCTTCGTGTGCATGCGCGCTGTGCAGCCCTTATCAGGCCGTCTCTTCGGCACACTTGGGGCTATGGCGCCGCGATCCATCAACCGATCGCTGAGCCGGACCGGTGTTGCGGTGGCGGCATTGGCGTTGGCAGTGAGCGTGATCGTCGGCGTAAGTGTGATGATTACGAGTTTCAGAGGGACGGTAACGACCTGGCTCGACGGCGCATTGACCGCCGATGTCTTCATTTCCGCGCCAACGAGCGGCTTGCTCGAAACAATAAATCTCGATCCAGGGCTGGCGGAGCAACTCCAACGTGTGCCTGGCGTAGCCAGAGTCCTAACGGCGCGCGACGTACCGGTGCTCGCGCCGGACTACCCTGAGCTGCCGCCGGTGAATCTTGTCGCGGTAAGTGAGGACTTGGCCGACCGTTCGCGCCGGTATCTGTGGCTTACAATGCCAAGGGAAGAAGTCTGGGATGCCATGGAAGATGGGGCCATTGTCGTTACGGAGTCGTTCGCCTACCGCCGCGGCATTACACCTGAGAAGAGCACGCTCACGCTCCTCACCGACGCCGGTCCCCAAAGCTTCCCTGTAGTTGGCGTGTACCAGCACTATGGATCCGATCAAGGGATTGTGCTCATGGCAGCGTCCGTCTATCGCAAACTCTATGCCGACCCGTGGGTGTCAACCTTCGCGCTTTTTCTGACGCCCAATGCAGGCAGCGAGAACGTTGAGGAGAGCGTTCGCCTAGTGGTTGCTGAACAAGGTCTGACCGTTCAGAGCACGCGCGAGTTGCGGACTCAAGTCTTCGCGATCTTCGACCGTGCATTCAGCATCACTGCCGCCTTGCGCAGCCTGGCTGCTGTTGTTGCCTTCATCGGCATTCTGAGCGCCCTCATGGCCCTGCAAATGGACCAGAAGCGCACATTCGGCACAATGCGAGCCCTCGGCCTCACGGGGGGACAACTATGGAGGCTTACTCTGCTGGAAACAGGGTTGATGGGACTCGCTGCGGGTCTCTTTGCGCTTCCAATCGGCTTGCTGCTGGCAAAGATGCTCATCGACGTTATAAATGTGCGCGCGTTTGGTTGGACATTTGCATATCTTGTTCCGGCGGGTTCTCTGCTGCAAGCGGTATTCATTGCCATGACAGCGGCTTTGCTGGCGGGAGCATACCCGGCATGGCGCGTTGCCCGTCTCGCTCCGGCAGAGGCAATTCGCAATGATTAGACTTTATGTCAAGAACAAATTGGTTTGGTTTTTCCTTCTAACGGCTGTGCTCGCGCTGCTCGCAATCGTCATAGCGCGAGTTTCAACCAGGCCGGTAGACCCCATTGGCGCAGAGACCGTTTTGCTCCCGCCTAGTCTTGATGCCGACGGCTTCGCGCGTGCCGTGGGACCGTGGCAGTGGGACTTCCCCCGGGACCACGGGCCACATCCGACGTTCCAGACGGAATGGTGGTACTACACGGGAAATCTGACAACCGCCGAAGGTCGACGATTCGGGTACCAATTCACCATTTTCCGCCGAGCCCTGACCCCCACCCTGCGAGACTCGCGCTCTGAATGGAATACGAACCAGGTCTTCATGGCGCACTTTACGGTTAGTGATGTAGTAGACGGCACGTTTTACCAGGAAGAGCGGCTTAGCCGCGGGGCGATCGGCCTTGCCGGCGCAGAGTCACTACCGCGCTTCCACGTTTGGCTGGACGATTGGACGTTGACTGCCGCAGATGATTCTGCAGCGCAAATGACCATCCAAGCCAAGGCGAACGGCTTTGCTATCGACCTGCTGCTCACACCTGCAAAGTCGCCCGCCCTGCATGGCGACAATGGCCTGAGCCAAAAGGGGCCCGAGCCCGGTAATGCAAGCTACTACTATTCCCTGACGCGCATCGAAACGACCGGCACGGTGGCAATAGGCAACGAGGAGTTCGCGGTTAGCGGCATGAGCTGGATGGACCGCGAGTTTGGCACCAGCGCACTGAGCGAGGGGTCCGTAGGCTGGGACTGGTTTGCCGTGCACCTTAACGACGGCCGCGATATCATGGTGGGCCAAATTCGGCGGCAAGACGGCAGTGTTGAGCCCTTATTTGGCGGCTTGCTGGTCATGCCGAACGGGCAGACACGTTACTTGCCATCGGAAGCGTTCACCATCAGGCCGATCGGCAGTTGGCGGAGCAGTCGCAGTGGCGCAACGTATCCTGCTGGATGGGAAATTACGATAGACTTCGATAACAGGCCGTTGCAGCTCTTGCTGGAACCGCTACTCGCAGATCAGGAGGTCTTGAGCAGCGTGACGTACTGGGAAGGCGCCGTGCGCGTAAGCGGAGACGCTGAGGGCTACGGCTATGCAGAACTCACAGGGTATGCTCAGCCCTTGCGAGGCCTATTCTAGACCTCTCGCAATTCCGTGCGATCAAAGTTCAGCCCTCCGGGGTTTGCTCACTTTCCTCGGCATCAGGCATTGCCTGAGCGGTGCGTGCTTGGTGTTCCCGCATTCGGTCGCAAAGCTCTTGCTCAAAACCAACAGTGCCGGGCTCATAGTAGTGTTGGCCCTCTAAAGGCGTAGGCAGGTACACTTCCGCTACCCAATTCTCATCGTATGAGTGGGGGTACCTGTAGTCTTTACCCTGGCCAAAGGCAGCCATCAGCCCTGTTGGCGCATTGCGCAAATGGAGCGGCACGCTGAGGTTTCCTGTCTCCTGAACAGCCTCCCGCGCCGCAGCATACGCCCGCAACGCTGAATTGCTCTTGGGCGCCGTGGCGAGATAGAGCGTAGCCTGAGTGAGTGGGTAGATCCCTTCCGGCATTCCGATGAAGTGGACGGCTTGCTGAGCAGCCACAGCGACGCTGAGCGCATTGGGATCGGCGAGCCCAATGTCTTCCGATGCCAGGATCACTATCCGCCGCGCGACGAAAAGCGGTTCTTCACCACCCTCTAGCATGCGTGCGAGCCAGTAGACGGCTGCATGGGGATCGCTGCCGCGAACGCTCTTGATGTACGCTGAAATGAGATCGTAGTGAAAGTCCCCCTTCTTGTCATGGGGGAGCACCCGCCGCTGCAACGCGCTCGCAATGTCGCCTTCAGTAATAGTAAGCTGGCCGCCGTCGTCCGCCTTGGCAAGCGTAACGGCGAGTTCGAGGGTATCCAGAGCCACGCGGGCGTCGCCATTCGCCATGCGCACAAGATATGCGAGGGCTTCCGGTTGCGCAGCCGCTTGCTGCTTGCCAAGTCCACGGGTCGTGTCCTCTAAGCTCCGAGTCAACAGCGTCATTATCTCACCATCGGTGAGAGGCTCCAGTTTATAGACCCGTGCGCGCGAGAGGAGGGGAGCGTTGACCTCGAATGATGGGTTTTCCGTCGTCGCTCCAATCAGCGTAACCGTGCCGTCCTCTACGAAGGGCAGGATGGCATCCTGCTGGCTCTTGGAAAAGCGGTGAATCTCATCGATAAAGAGGATCGTGCGCTGGCCGGTGAGTTCAAGCCGCGCTTGGGCCTCCTCCACCACTTTGCGCAAGTCGGCGACTCCGGCGCTCACCGCACTGATGCCGGAGATCTTGGCCTTGGCGGTACGGCCGATGATAGCTGCCAAAGAGGTCTTGCCTGATCCCGGCGGCCCCCAAAGAATCATCGATGGGATACGGTCCACCGTGATCGCCTGCCTGAGCACGCCCTTCTCACCGAGGAGGTGAGCCTGCCCCACGTACTCGTCTAACGTCAACGGACGCATGCGCGTGGCCAGGGGCACGGTAGCAGAGCTTGAGCTTGTTCGAGGAGATGCCGTTTCTTTGCCGGTGTTCGCTTCCGCAAAGAGCGACGGGTGAAGATTCTCCTGGGGCGACCGTCGTTTCATTGCTCTTTGCGCCTTCCTCCACGACTCGCTTTTGTGCACAGGGTGGCGTTAGCGGTTAGATGGGAGTAAGGGACCGTTGGTTGGCCTAGCGAACAAATCGCTTCAAGACCGTGCGAAGCGCGTTTTCCTTTTCGGAAGGGATGTACAGCTTCTGCTTTAGGGGGCGCTCTCCCTTCCCTTCAAGGAGGACGGTGCCGTTCTCAAATTCGTAGCGGCGATAGTTTTCCCACTTGTGGGCCTGACCGTTGCTAAGCGAATACCCCTCGGTCGTAAAGATGTAGGCTATGGGCACGATAGCGGCAATTATGACTGCCAACATGATCATCAACTCAGTGCCCGGCAGCATGAATGAGAACTGAATCCCCGAAACGGGTATCTGGTTTACGAAGAGAAGCAAGAGAAGGGGGATTAGCGTGGGGCGAAAAACTAGCACTTTTTCGCGAATGCCAAGACGGATTTTCCCCAAGGGTTTTCCCGGTCGTTTTGGGGCAAATGGCAGGTAGATGCGCAGATATAGCAGCGCCAATAAGAAGCTGGCGAGAGACGTGCCAATAATCTGAGAGAGTGTGGTGCCTTGATCAAACATAATCTAATTGAAGAATTGCGCACCCTGTAATGGGTATCCCGCATGCAGTTGGGGTCTGGGCGGCAAGTCCACATTCCGCCGTGGGGAGAAGCACATCAGTCATCGCAGCACAATAGTCAGAGCTACCAAAATCACCACCATGCCCAAAGAGAGCAAGCCGATCCGCGCCAAGTCTCCTCGAATGTGATCAAGTTCCTGAACGGGCAGGTCGACAATTTGTGATCGCTTGCGGCGAGTAGGCCAAGCCGAACTCGCAGCAGCAGTGGATCCCGGCGATTGCGCGGAATCCAGCGCAACGTCATTCGCTTCAGATGGTCCCATAGAGGACTCTGCGGCCACAGCGGCGGCAGCTTCACTGCCCCTCGCTGCCAGTCCGTCCCCGTCTTGCGGGGGCCGAATGGCGTTTGGCGAACGCGGCTCCCTTGTTGCACTCCGGGAGCGTGCCGGTTTCCGCCGCTGGCTGTTAGATCTTCGTCGCTTTCGCGCCATATTCTCAGGGCTCTCTCTGCAATTAACCGATCTTCATCGACTACTCATGGTCTGCAGGATCTCAGGTATCAAACAAACCGTACGAGCGCGATACCCCGATCCGCATCGCCTCTCAAGCATCCGAGCAGCGACCGCCCACGATCTGAATGAAGCTGGCTGCCCTGCGGAACCAATCCCAATTATACAGGGTCTCAATGGTTTCGGCATGGGATGGGCCCAGAGAATTTACCATATCCGGGCGGATGCCTACCCACCTAGACTGTGGAACGCCGTGCGGTAGTACTGCAGAATTGTAATTGGATCCGAAGAGGCCTGGATTTCCGCACAGAGCCAGCCCTGGTAACCGTCCTCCTGCAAGAGCCCAAAGAGCTCACCGTACGGATAGTCGCTGTAGAGTCGATTGATATGGACGTGCCGTATTTCATCCCGGACGAGAGCATAGCTCTGCGCAATTGAGCCCGATTCCACGTCCTGCGGGTTTGAATTCCAACACAGGGACACGCCAGGGTGGCCTGCGCTATCCATTATGTGACGGATGTTTTTCGGTTCAGCGGTGTCGCGGCCGTGCATTTCCAGCCAGACTTCAACATTCACGTCCTGGGCCGCAGCGCCGACCTCATTGAGCGATTTGCCAATCTGCTCCAGCGTCTGCTCTCTAGGTACTCCGGCCGCCAACTGCAAGCCGTTTGGACGCACCTTTATCCCGGCTGCCCCCAGGTCATGGGCAAGCTGCGCGAATTCCTTGGCGGTCTCGATATTCTCGCGTACTGTCTCCTTATCGACGTCATGAAACTCACACGTGGTTCCCAGTCCGATAATGGTGACTGGTGAATCTGCGAACTGTGACTTAATTTCGCGGCGTTCTTGCACTGAGAGGGTGGGTTCAACGCCGTGGGCATGGGTTGTGCGGAGTTCTACTCCATAGATTTCAACCTCTTCGCAATTTGCAAGCATCGTGGGAATGTCCCAGTCTGCTGCAATGTTGTAGGTCACAATTCCAAGCCGCATAACGCTCTAGCTCCTCAAGACGTGGCGCAATTACCCTGTGCACTCATGCTAGCAGAATTCTTGGTGAAAGACAGTCACTGCCAGAGTTCGCGACGTGTTCAATCTGATTATGGGAATACACCTGGATTGCTTTTGCCATCTCATTACCCTTGGTGCATGACAATCGGTAAGACTTACTTCATGCATACCGCCAGTACTCGTTCGACATGAATCCCTCACTTCAAGTTGGGCGCGAGCCAGATTTCAGAGCTTGCAAATGCTTGAAAACGCTGCAAACGCATTGCAACTTGGAGTGGGCGGGTCGTACTTTCGCACGCTACAATAACACTTGGGCAGAGTGTTTAGCCGAGAACCTGTGAAGCAGTCCGAGGTGTGGCCGTGAAAATTGGGATAAATGCCCTGAAGCTCTACACTTCGCAGGACTATCGCAATGCCGGCATTAGTCACTACATTCGCCAGTTGACCACGCACCTGCTTGATCACGACGGCAAGAATGACTACACCCTCTTTACGAACAATCTCATGCCACAATGGCAGGAGCAAACGCGATATGCCCCCAGAATTGTCACGAGTTGGCTTCCTACCGCTCGGCCGGTGCCGCGGATCCTATGGGAACAAACGCTATTGGCTTGGCACACAACGCGTGGTAAACTAGACTTATTACACTGTCCGCTGAACGTAATCCCAATGGCGGCAGCCTGTCCCACCGTATTGACTATCCACGATCTTGCTTTCTTACGCTATCCCCGGCTCTTTCCTCGGTTCAAACAACGCTATCTGCAGCTGTTCACTCGTATGTCTGCGCGCAATGCGAATGCCGTTATGACGGTCTCTGCAAGCACCCGGGATGATGTGGTGGAGATGCTTGGAGTGCCGAGAGACCGGGTGCATGTGGTGTATCATGCCGCGGACGCCGACTTCTGTTTGCGCTCACAGGATGAGTGCAATACTTTCCGTGCATCAAGAGGGCTAACGTCACGGTATATCCTCTATGTAGGGACATTGGAGCCCCGCAAGAACGTTGACGTGTTGATCCGAGCGTTCGGGAAAGTTCTACGCGAAGAGGGGCTACAACATAAGCTGGTGTTGATAGGTGGAAAAGGCTGGATGACGCAGGCGATTCAGCAAGCGATAGAGGACGCCGGTGTCGGTGATCGTGTGCTCATGCCGGGGTACGTGGCACGGGAGGAATTGCCCCTTTGGTATAGTAGTGCTGATCTCTTTGTCTATCCTTCAACATACGAAGGATTTGGCTATCCCGCGTTGGAAGCGATGGCGTCAGGTACGCCAGTGATAGTTTCAAACACTTCGTCACTGCCTGAGGTCGTAGGTGATGCCGGCGAACTAGTGCCGCCCCGGGACGTAAGCCAACTCGCCGCTGCCATGGCTGGCATTCTTGCTGATAGCGAATTAGCAGGCAAATTGCGATCGCGCGGCCTCGAGCAAGCTACCAAATTCAACTGGGTAGACTCGGTGCATACGTGCTTGGACATTTACCAGTCTCTCGGCTCTCTCGCGCCACCTGGGAGGTCATGATGATTGCCTCAATGGTTTCGCCGCCAAAAGTCAAGCGCAGAAAGCACGTTACCGGAAAGGTGCTCCTTGGATTGCTTGACCTGGCTCTTGCCGCTCTCGCCTTCTACGCCTCCTGGTGGCTACGCTACGAGTTGGAGGTAGGACCGGATCTGAACGAATTTCAATACTTGCCGATTGAATTCTATCTGCCTGTCTTTGGTAGCTACCTAGCCCTCATATTTGTCGCCTTTCAGGTTACGCGTGTCTACCGGCTGCGGCGTTCAACCGGCCTGCTGGGTGAATTAGGGCGGATCATCCTGGGCTCTGCACTGGCCGTCTTTTTCCTCATAGTGATATTTTCCATGTATCAACCCACGGTTTACTCACGGCTTGTCTTTACGTACGTCGGGTTGAGCACCCCGTTGATTATAGGCGTCAGCCGCCTGCTGCTGCGCATAGGGGTCGATATGCTGAGACGTCGCGGCCGCCTGCTCGAGCAGTTAGTCGTCGTTGGCGGAGGCATGCATGGCAAGATGATCATGCAACAAGTGGTTACGCAGCCCAATTTGGGCTACCGGCTCGTTGGTTTCTTGGACGACGGCCACCACTCTCGGGGGGCGCACTTTGGCCGCATCAAGGTATTGGGGCCGGTTGATCGTCTGGCAGACGCGGTGCAGGCCCATGGGGTGGAACGTGTGATTATTGCGTTGCCGGCCACCGAGCATCGACGTATCGCAGACTTAATCGATCAGTGCAAGGTTCAAGGTGTTGGCTTTCACCTCATACCGGACCTCTTTGAGATCCAACTCAACACGGTAGACATAGACTCAATAGGAGGCATCCCCATCATCGGCCTGAAAGATGGTGGGATCGCTGGTTGGGACCTCTTCTTGAAGCGCCTGCTTGATATCGTCGTCTCCACTGCCGTGCTCGTCCTGGGTAGCCCCGTATTCTTCATCATTGCGCTCGCCATAAAACTGGAGTCGTCAGGCCCGGTGATTTACGCGGCAGACCGCGTTGGTCAAGAAGGCAAGCCCTTTAGAATGTACAAGTTTCGCTCGATGCGCGAGGACGCGGACAAGCTGCTCGCTTCACTCGCCGGCCACAATCAGGCCGACGGTCCGCTCTTCAAGATGGCAAATGATCCCCGGCGCACGCGAATAGGCGCTTGGCTGCGCAAACTCTCGCTGGATGAGCTGCCGCAATTCTGGAACATATTGCGAGGCGACATGAGCCTGGTCGGCCCACGTGCTCCGCTAGCCGATGAGGTGGACCAATACGAGGAATGGCAGAAAAAGCGGCTCAGTGTCAGACCCGGTCTTACGGGGCTGTGGCAGGTGAATGGAAGAAGCAACGTCCCTTTCGAAGAGATGGTGATGATGGATATCTACTACATAGAAAACTGGACGATTGGACTGGACATCAATCTGGCAATTCGCACAGTTCCAGCGGTCCTGCGTCGTGACGGCGCCTATTGACTGTCTCTTGCGGCGACGAACGGTTCTGCCAGCACTCCGCAATGGCATACGGTGCCAACGACGTTGGCGCAACATATCCTCTGCAACGTCGAGCACAAAATGCACTTCTCATTGAAGAGGAATTGATGGGTTGGTTGTGTGCAGACCTGTACAGTTGGTTCATTTCAGCAGGCAAGTTGACGTCCTACAATCGCTTTCGTTCAAGCATTGTGCCAAGACTCGATGGGTCCATAAAGAAAAGCTCTTGCTATCAGTTGCCGGCAGCCATTGGCCGCCGCCACTTTAGCCACTAAGCACAGCCCGATTACTCTCTCAGCAGCGAAGAATGCCTCCTACTACAATGCGAATTGCCATTATCCATGACTATCTCAACCAAATGGGGGGAGCTGAAAACGTACTGCTCACGCTTCACGAGATCTTTCCTGAGGCGCCCATTTACACGTCACTCTATCGTCCCGAAGCCATGCCGGCAGCGTTCCGCTCACTCGATATTCGTACGACCTTCTTGCAGAGACTAGGACCACTTACCCGCTATCCCCGTCATCAGAAGCTGCTACCGCTCTATCCGGTCGCCTTTGAGCAACTGGACCTCCGCGAGTACGACATAGTCATCAGTAACAGCAGTGCTTGGTGCAAGGGCGTCATTACTCGTGAAGACACCCGGCACATTTGTTACTGCCTCTCTCCCATGAGGTTTGCCTGGAACACACACGAATACCTCGCCGGAGAGCGATTTGGCTGGTTTGCGCGCAGGATCCTTCCAATGACGCTCACCTGGATTCGCGCCTGGGACGTGGCTGCGAGCGCGCGCGTAGACGACTTTATCGCAATTTCCCGCGTGGTTGCTGCCAGGGTCCAGAAACTCTACAGGCGCGAGTCTACAATTCTCTTTCCTCCCGTCGATACAACGCTCTTTACTCCTTCCGATCAGATTGACGACTACTTTCTGGTGGTTTCACGCTTGGTGCCATACAAAAGGGTGGACCTTGCAGTAAGGGCCTTCAATCGCCTTGGACTACCACTACGAATCATTGGCGATGGACGTGACCGCGGTCGCTTAGAAGCAATGGCACAAGCTAACGTCCAATTCCTTGGCTATGTAGATGATGCGGAGCGAATGCGCCACCTCTCCCGGTGCCGAGCGCTGATCTTCCCCGGCGAAGAGGACTTCGGTCTCGTACCAGTTGAAACCCAAGCTTCCGGTCGTCCGGTCATCGCCTACGCTGCCGGAGGAGCGCTCGACACGGTAATTGAAGGCGAAACAGGTCTTTTCTTTCACACGCAAGAGGTGGGCGCTCTCTGCGATGCCGTGGAGCGTTTCGCGACTATGGATTTCATCGTGGAGCGAATTACCGCTCATGCCACGACCTTCGACAAAAGCGTTTTCAAGGAGAGAATTGAGGCGCTTGTTGAGAGTACACCAGGGCGCCCACATCTTCCTCACGACCCTGGCACTCAGTCTTCGCTGACGTAGCCAAGGAATCTGCTATGATGGGGTGGTATCCAGCAATCACCAACACACCATATGAGCATCCAATCCTATCTCAGAATTCTCGGGGCCAGAAAGAAGCTCATTTTCGCCGTTACGCTCGTGGCCTTCCTCGGCAGTGTGCTCTTAGCCCTGCTCTGGCCAAACGCATATGAGTCTACGGTTCGGGTGCATGTCCAGCCAGTGCCACCACCAGCAGAACAAGGGGCTGGCTTCTATTACTCGCAAGAGTACTATCGTCAGATTATTGCCCAGTACAACATTGAAGACTTTTCTGAGATTGTCCGCGGACGCGCGTTTGCCACAAGCATTTCTGAAGTCGTTGCTGAAAGGTACGGGCTGCAGCTTGCCCCAAAGGTGATCGAAGAATCGCTCACCAGCGATCACAGTCATCGAATTCTGGAGATCACCCTTGTAAGTGGTGAGGCAAGGGTTGCCCAAGCTCTCGCAGATGCCGCCCAGACTGTATTTGAAACAAAATCAGGAGAGTATTCTCCTAGCGTGCAGCAAGGACTTGTGAGAGTAAAGATTGTCGATCCCGCCAGCGATCCGGAGGCAACCTCACTGCTGCGTCTCGGTCTTGATGTTTTCGCTCGCACACTGGTTGCGATTCTCCTCATTACCGGAATCGCATTTGTCTTAGAGGTGGTTGCGAGTGTGTGTCGTTCGCGGGAAGACATTGAGGAAGTGCTTCGCGTTCCGATACTCACAACTATCCCGCCGATCGCCGGGCAGGAAGTGGCGCCTGCGGAGAATTCAGATGGAGAGTCGGTCGAAAACAAGGCACGCTGAATGCTTGAGTTCGCATCGCTACGGCTACAGGACTATACTGGCGTCATTCGACGCCGGTTCTGGATCGTGCTCGTTCTTGCTCTGGTCGCCGTTTTATTCGCCTATCTTTACAGCAGCCGTCAACAGCCGGTGTACCAAGCGGGGGTGAGTGTCTTAGTAACACCAAATGTCATTGACTACTGGACGATTCAAGCCGTAGAGCGGTTGCTCAACACGTATGTAGAGCGTGTGCGCACTTGGGAGGTGGCACAAAGCGTGGTCGATCGCAAAGAACTAGATGACTCGCCTGGCAATGTGCTTGGTGGCCTGCGCATGGTAGTCGTCCCAGCCAGCTACAAGGTGTTCATTCAGGCGGAGAGTTCCTCTGCGCAACAAGCGGTTCATGTCGCAAATGGCTTTGCTGAGGAGCTTGAGCAACTAGCTCAGTCGGAGCAAAGCAGCGGCCCAGGCGGTGACATCTTCTTGCGGGCAAAAGTCCTTGACAGAGCGAGTAGCGCGGCCCAGATAAGCCCGCGTCTGAGATTCAATGTGGCGGTTGCCCTTGTCCTTGGTGCAATTGCCGGCATTGTATTGGCACTGGCGGCTGAATTTCTCGACGCGCGCGTCCGTTTGCGGCAGGAGGCCCAGCAACTGCTCGGTGCGCCCACTCTTGTCTGCATCCCACCTGTATCCGGGTCCGATGCTGAGAGTTAGCAAGCTGCGTAGACGCTTCACCGGCATTTGACTAAATGAGGCAATGATTACAATGGCATTACCCTCAGTGCAACTCCCGACAATTCACCAGGCGAATAGTCCTGCTTCCGAGGCGTTTCGCGCCCTCCGCACGACGATACGTTTTCAAGCAGACGAGCATGCTCAGAAGACACTTTTAGTGACGAGCGCCGGGCCGCAGGAAGGCAAGAGTCTGGTGGCAGCAAACCTCGCGTCATCTTTGGCGCAATTGGGTCTCCGAGTTGTGCTCATCGATGCGAATTTGCGCACGCCCGCCTTGCACACCGCTTTTGGCGTATCTCAAGAACCGGGGCTCGCAGACTACCTTAGTGGCATGGAGAACGCAGCGTACCACCAAGACTGCGGGACAGAAGGGCTGAATTTGCTGCCAGCAGGCGCAGTTCCAGATAATGCCCCTGAACTGCTCGCTTCACAACGCATGGCGGAATTCATTGCGGACCTTGCACGACAGTGCGACCACGTTATTCTAGACACGCCACCGCTTCTCATGGCGGCCGACGCCGCCGCACTGGCTCGTTGCGTTGACGGTGTGCTCCTCGTTGTGCGCGCCAATCAAACGCGGCGCGACCAGGTGCAAAGGGCCAAGACCATGCTGACACAGATCGATGCACACGTCCTGGGTGTAGTGTTTAACGATGACCCCAATGCCAAGAATTCGCTTGTCGGGTAGCTGGCGGCATCGCGCTTTCAGCCTGCTACTTGCGCTTTGGCTGTGCCACATCGGCATTACGCCGGCACTAGCAAGCGTAAACGCTGACCAAAGTGCCACCACTGATCCGCCAAATCAGGCGTTCTTTAGTGAGGTGTCCGGATACGGTGAAGGGTTCGGGTATGTCATTCAGGATGTTCCCGACGGCCCAGAATTCTTCACCCTGTTTCAAGCCCTTGGCGGCGCAGACTCTCTCGGCTATCCCGTGGCCTCTCACTTCACAGACACAACTACGGGAGACATGTATCTGGTTCTGCAACGTGCGGTATTGGTTTGGCATAGCGCTACCGGCCAAACTTCGGTTGCCAACACCTTTGAACTCCTCGACAACGTCGGGCTCGAGTTATGGCTCTTCCACCGTGGCATTCCCCGGGCGATCAAGGACGACGGTGGATCCACATTTGAGGAGTCCCGGGCTATTCGGCTCTCCTGGCTGACCGATCAAGGGATCGCCGATCTCTTTCTGCAAAACCCGCTGGACCCGGGCAATCTTGAAGCCTCTATCGTGCTGTATGGCCTGCCAATGTCACGACCTGAAAAAATCGGCCCATTCGTCGTGCAGCGATTTCAAAGGGCGGCATTCCAACGCTGGGTTGAATCAGTGCCCGGCCAGCCGGTACCTGGCTCCGTGACACGGGTCTTTGCCGGAGACCTCTACAAAGATGCCAATCTCATTCCGATTGAAGCGTTTCGACCGGAGCCAAACCCATTCGATAGGCCGAGCGATGCCTTGCTGGCCCAAATACGTACCCTCCTCGCCGAACAACCGGCTACGGCGCATCTCGTGCCCTATTTGGAACACGTCATAGTCGGATATGCGCCTGATCTGCTGGACACTGCGGCGTTGCGCGTCGGAAACTGGGTCTTGATATACTTGCATCCCGCGCTAAAGGATGCACGTTATGAAGCAGTCGCAGCGGTGCTCGCCCACCTCGCTACCTATCTGGAAGCCCAAACACTCTCTTCAGTTCCCTTTGAACAATCCCGTGATACGTGTCGAGAACTGGTTTCGAACGGCCTGCGTGTTGAGGCAGCGCTTTGGCAGGCGCTCTGGGGCTCTGAGGGCACATATAATGCGAAGTCGTATGAAGAGATATTGAATGGTTACGTGGTGGAGTCTCAACGATCGGCAAGCTGGGCGGACTTTCTTGCAGAGATCCACTGCACGTAGGACATAACTGCGGATGTGGCGAACAGTAGGTCATGGTCGGGTGTTGCGTTTCCTGCAGCGCGCGATCGCCCAAAACTCTCTAGGTCATGCAATTCTGTTTGCCGGCCCACAGTCGGTCGGCAAGCGGACTCTCGCCATCGACCTGACTGCCGCCCTACTCTGCAACGTCCAGCCAAGCGATCCGTGCTGGGAGTGCGTTCAGTGCAAAGGGGTTCTGCGTCAAGAGCACGCCGACCTTCACATGGTGGAGTTGGAAGAAGGCCGCAAATCTATCCGTATGGAGCAAGTTGCGGAACTGCAGCGAGCGGTCGCATTGCGTCCCTTCCAAGCAGCGCAGCGCGTCTCCCTGATCCTCGATGCGCACCTTCTCCAACCTGAAGCAAGTCAGCGCCTGCTCAAGACGCTTGAGGAGCCACCCGCACACAACACCCTTATCCTCACTGCAACATCCACGCAACTCCTGCCACAGACCCTTCTGTCGCGTTGCCAGGTGTGGCGTCTCGCGGGACTCCCTCGTCGAGTTGTGCAGGCTGAATTAGAACAGCGCGGGGTGCCGGAGGAAGACGCCGCATTCCTTGCGGCGGCGAGCATGGGGCGTATGGGGTGGGCAATCCGTGCTAGCGCGCAGCCGGATTTACGTGAGCAAGAGAATCTCATCGTACAATCCCTTGTGCAGACCCTCCAAGCCGACCGGGCATCGAGAACAGAGATCGTGGACCAGCTCATTGATCAAGTATCAGACCTTGAACGCCTGTTCGACCTGTGGTGTGAGTGGTGGCGTTCATTCCTCCTGCTCCAAGTGGGAGACCCGGATGGCACCGCTACTGACAGCCAAGCTCTCGGCAATGTTGCCGACCTCAGCATCTCTTCCCAGGAAATTGTGAGCGCGATCAAGCGGATCGACGAAGCGCGCGAGTGGGTGAGAGCAAACGTAAACGCACGTCTCGCCCTAGAGACGCTCGTGCTGCACCTGCCAGAAGCGCTGTGAGATGCATTACTACGTTCAGCCGTGAGTGGTATACTTGGAACTTGGTAGTTACGTACACTCTTAAGGCTCGGACTGCAATTGCTTCACTGCAATAAGAGGGACGAAAAAGAGAGAGAATTGCCGTAGACTCAAAGTTATGCAGTGTGCAAGTAGTGTGAGACACGAGTGTTCCACCTTTGATTAGACTAGATGGCAGGGGTTCGCCAAAGACTCTCGACTAACAATTGACCTGCCAGAATAATTGTGGAGGGATGTGGTTTCAATGCCGTTGTACGAATATGAATGTGGTGATTGCAGCCATCGCTTTGAACGGCAGCAGCGGTTCAGTGATCCTCCGGTGACAAATTGCCCTGAGTGCGATGGTGCAGTGCGTAAGGTATTCCATCCTGCGAGTGTGATCTTCAAGGGAAGTGGATGGTACGTCACCGATAACCGCACGAACAATGGCAAGAGTGAGAAGAACGGCAGTCCAAAACCCAAGGATGCCCCGGCAAAGGATACTGCCGAGTCGAAAGCAGCGGGCACGGCCAAATCGGATTCTGGTGGAGAATCGAAGTCTGCGCCGGCTAAGAAGGATTGACGCCTTCGTGTCCGTCGTGGACACACTGCTCACAGTTTAGCAAAGCTATAGCGGTTGACTGGAAGGACAGCGTGGCATACAAATGCCACCCTGTCCTTCTTCTATTGCCCTCATGGTTGCAAAGCTGCTGCGCTTGTCGAGTAGCCCACCTACACGTGCAACTGCGTAAATTCATGGGCATTGGAGTTAATTTATGTCATCTTAACAATCGGCTGTCCTTTGAGCCAGTAGGCGAACCCGGCTGAAAACAGGAATGCCACGCCAAAGATCCCAAAGATCAACTGTTCACTACCTAAAAGGGCAATGATGGCTGCTCCCGCAAGGATTGCTATGCCGACGCCTAGGTCGCGCCACACAAAGAGCGACGCGATTGCAAGGTGACGATTGCTGAAAGTGGTGAGGTCGCCGATCATGGCGTTGGTCGCCACCGGCACGGTGCTGTTCAGCAGGCCCATGGCAAGCGCGGCAATTCCCATGGTCAGAACCCCACCGACAAATGTCGGTATGAGCAGACCAAAGCCCGCTACGCCAAAGGAGAGAATGAGAATGTGCTCACGGCCAAGCCAATCGGCAACGAACCCGCCAAGGTAGCTGCCAAAGACGCGCGTGACCCAGTAGCCCGCGGTGATAAGCGCCAGCGCGCCGTGACCTTGGTCGCCGCCAATAATCTGGCTGAAGCTGCCCAGAATGAGGCCGAAAGCGAGTGACGAAAGAAAGAGAAAGAGCGCAGCCAGACCGGTGCGCGGAACGGTTAGCACCTGGAAAATCGGCGCCAGGCGCGGCTTCACGCGTTTTGTGTGCTGGTAGGGCAAGAAGAGGAATGTCGCGACGCCAATTGCCGTAATAGCGGCCGCCACCAGCGGGCCAAACTCAACGTTGGTAACACTCATGAGCGCCCCGAGCAGAAGCACGCCAATCGCTTGCCCGCCGGTTGTCGCCGTGTAAAGCAAACCGCTGGCGCGTCCGTAATGCGTGTCAGCGGTCGCATCCAGGAGTTGCGTTGTGCTTGATATCCACATGGCCGCGGCGCCCCATCCCCACATCCCTGCGGCAATGAGCAAGAGCTCAAAGCGATTCAGGGCGAATGCGGCCACGGCAAAAAGCGAGTACGTCGCCGCTCCCAGCACGGTGCTCCAATACTCTCCCAAGTAGTAGAGGGTATACGCCACCACTGCGCGCCAGACGAGAAACGAGATGTATACCACCGCAAGTACGGTAGAAGCCTGGAAGGCGTTCGTAGCCCCCTTGTCGGTGAGAAAGGGAATCAAGAACTGCTGAAATGCGCTCGCGCCCATGAAGACAAAGAAGAAGCCCGTACTTAGGACAATGACGGTGCGCGGCATTCCCGCCGCCGGCCTCGCTAGAACTCTCAATGCCTTCACGCAGTGGTAACTTTCTTGTTATCGAGATTCGCAAGTTGGCAACACAAAGTGCCATGTAACCAGAGGAGACTTGCGAGGCGTACCCAAAGCCTACGTCTGCTTGGGTACGGTGGGTGCACGCAGCCGCACGTACTCAGGCAACGGCTCACCAATCAATGGGCGGACATATTCTAGGAACTCAGGAGTTACAAAATTGCCTTCATTATTGAGAAAGGCATCAGGGAGCGGTCGCTCTTTGCCCGCAACTTCATCCACGCTAATGAGACCGGTGTTCACTGCGTAGTCCTTGCCGGGCTTGCGCTCCAACGTAACCATCTTGCCGGTCTCACCCCCCACTGCCGCTGCCACTGCCGCTTTGCCGACGCGGAAAGACTCTTCGAGGTCTACAGATGAAGCGAGGGATATGCAAGCGCGCTGCATCGTGCCAGGCTTGTCTGTGCGGCTCTTCAGCCCCAACTCACTCGCCACCAGTTCCGCGAGTAACGTGCTCACGCCGCCGAGTTGTCCTCTGCCGAAGGCATCTCGGTCAACAGCGCGGTCCGAAGCAAAGAGCAAGGCTCCATCCGGTCGACGCAACCCCTCGCACACGGCGACGTGTACATACCCGTATTGGTCGTAAGCGTCTTGCACAGCCTGCAAGAATCGTTCCCGGGTAAGCGGGCGTTCTGGAACGAATAGAAGATGCGGCGGATCTGCTTCCTCCCGCTTTGCCAGCGCAGTGGCGGCTGTTACCCAGCCGGTATTTCTGCCAAATGTCTCCAGGACTTTCACCTGGTCGTGCGTGCGCAGCGCCCAGGAATCGGAACCCCCATCCATGGCGGCCAGCGCCGCAAACCGTGCCACGCTCCCGTAGCCCGGCGTATGGTCAGTGCCCCACAGATCATTGTCGATTGTCTTCGGCACGGCAATTGCATTGATGTCGTAGCCGCTCGTCTCGGCCCACCGGTTGACCGACTGCACCGTGAGCGCCGAGCCATTGCCGCCAATGTAAATGAAGTACCGGACTCCATGTGCCTTCAGCACACCCAGTGCCCTTGCGGCGTCCGACTCCAGCAGGCCGTAGCGACACGAACCCAGGGCAGCCGACGGTGTTTGCCTGATCGCGCTGAGGAGCTTTGTTGAGGCATCGTTCAGGTCTATGAACCGTTCTTGCAGCAAGCCTTCTACGCCGTTACACATGCCGTAAACTCGGTCCACGGCATCACTCTGCAGCGCGGCTTCGAGCACGCCCGCAAGCGTGGTGCTCAGCGTGGCGGTTGATCCGCCTGATTGTCCGACAACTAGGGTTCCACTCATAGTGCTTATGGCAATCGTAGGTTGCAGGATCGAAGCGAGCCTTGATGATGAACGGTTGCCAGGAGTGCGCGCCTACGCCAATGATTTCCATCACAGCGCAGGCCGTCCCGGCAATTTCGCAGCGGTTCGCAGTGTGTGAAGCTTGCTGCTCTCAGTGCATGCTACTGTCTACCGAATCAACCGTCAATTTGGGCTGGCGTCACATCAATCTTGGCAACCTCGTTTCTGACCGGTAGTCGGTATAATTGCATGAGAGCTTTTGCGAAGATTACTGATTTACAGGTAAATAGGGGGTTTTGGCATGAGGTTGCAGGGCAAAGTCGCGCTCATTACGGGGGGCGGGAGCGGTATAGGGGAAGCCATGGCATTGCGCTTTGCCGCCGAGGGCGCAGCCACCGCAATTGTGGACCTAAATCAGAAGGGCGCGGAACGAGTAGTATCCGCCATACAAAAAACGGGAGGGCGGGCGCATGCCATCGCGGCCGATGTTGCAAGCGAGAACGACGTGCGTGCCATGCTCGCTGAAACCCAAGACCGATTCGGCCCGTTGGACATTCTTGTGAACAATGCCGGTATCTACGTGGACAAGGACATCGAAGGCACAACGGAGGACGAATGGGACCGCATCATGAATGTCAACGTCAAGAGCCTCCTTTGGACCTGTAAGTACGCCCTGCCATCCCTGAAAGAAACAAAAGGAGTAATTCTCAACATTGCCTCAATGGTAGGCGTGCACGCGCAACCGCATTCGATTGCCTACTGTGCTTCGAAAGGGGCGGTAATCACATTTACTCGTGCGCTCGCCCTGGATTGTGCCCAATATGGCGTACGGGCGAACTCGCTCTGCCCGTCAAGCGTTGCCACCCCGCTCTTCGAAAGCTTCCTAAATGTGCAGCCCGACCCGGACGAAGCGCGTGCCGGCGTTGCGGCGCGGGCTCCACTGGGCTATATTTCTTCACCGGAGCAAATGGCCGACGCCGCGCTCTTTCTCGTCTCGGATGAATCGTCATACTTTACGGGAACTGAACTCTACGCCGATGGCGGCGGCACCCTCGGATACAAGACAGGGTAGCAACGCTTGTTATTGGGAGGACTATGCTGCCCGTGGGCGGAGCATTTCGTTCCCCGTAGGCGCTATTCGTCGCCACTGGGCAAGATCTCAGCACCAACGCTGATCGTCCCCTCGGTCAATATCTCCGCGCGCAGGCCGCCGCGGTGCATTAGGTGGTTGACAATGTGGGAGTGTCCGCTGGTTTCTGCGAGGATCGCACACGGCTCGCAGAGCAGCAACCCCCGCAGACGCACGTCGCCAACAGTGAACTCCCTGTCGATGAGATGATTGAGCGGCACCCCGGAAACCAACACGTTCCGGCGGGACTTTTCCGGTTCGAGGCGGTACCCATATTCCCGCTCCAGCGCATCGAGGCTTTCGCTCTCGATCAGTGTTAACTCCCGGTGCGGTCCCGCTCTATCCGAATACGTAGCGTTACCAATGAAGTAGCGGTCGCCTTCAATTCCCTTACCGGGCACCACACGCACTTCCTGCTGTGAGACCATTGGTTCCCGGCGGGCCGGGGCGGTATAGATGCTGAGGACTTTCCCTTGGAACATGCTACTCTCCTTGCTCGAAAACTGAGAAATAGTGTGCGAAGAACCGATCGGCGTCGACCGTTTCTGCCACCTGATGGCAACCAGCGGCGTCATCTTTCTGCCAGTGCGTGAAGCCTGCGAGTGGCTGGCTCTCGAGCTCCACTCGTACGTTGCCGAAGGCAAAGGAACAGATTCGGTCGTCGAAGACTGTCGTGGCAGCGAGAGGATCATGGAAGGTGATTTCGTCTCGCCGCTGAAAGAACACCTCGGCAAATGCAGCCACCGGCTGGAGCAACGGTAACTGAAAACGATCGCGCACGTCTGTGGCGGACATGGTGACCTGCCGTGTAACGTCGAGACCGTGCGAACGATGGTTGGCGGCTGAACTCTGGTAGACTATCGCCGCTGCGTGAGGATCGCACGAGGCGTTCCACTCCACCGGCGCTCGTCCCGCCGCGCGTCCAAAGAACTGTCCGCACATGAGCGCAAGGCCTTTTAGCATTCCGGGTATCTCTGGGTCTGCGCGGAAGAGCAGTCCGACATTGGTCAGTGGGCCGACGGCAAGCAATGTGACTTCACCCGGGTGCGCTCGCACAGTTTGGCGCAGGAACTCGATTGCAGCGCCTTGTGGGAAGTCCTTGTCATGCGGCCAATCGCCCAACACATCCGCCTGCTGCGCCTTGGGCTGCCTCTGCTCGATCAGCAAGGGACTCTCTGCTCCAGGATAGATGGGAACATCCTTGCCTGCTGTCCGGCACAGGGCGCTGGCCAACATGGCGCGCCTGGTTGATTCACCGCTTACGGTGGTGATGCCAAGTAACTCGCACGTAGGCTGAGCCAGCAGGTAGGCCAGACACACTGCGTCGTCTATGTCGGTGCCGATGTCGGTATCGAACAGCACTTTTTCCGGCATATATGGGACCTCTGGGTAGGCTCCGTCGCGCTCAGACCGCCGTGCCTGCTGCATCGCGGCATGTTCGATTATGCCACAGTCGAACTTCAGGGATAGGACCACATTCATGCCGAGGGGTACAGTTCGCCAAGGCCGCGAGAGTCCCAAGTCTCGTGCCGGGCCGCACACTGCCCAATCTTGGGCCAGGGGCTACACAACAGACGCGGAAGGTTGGCTTCACGTGAGTAACACGATAGTACGGGTAGAGTAGAATGAAAGGCCAGAGAGCGCATCATGTTTTGAGAATTGCTTAGGGGAAGGGCAACAAGATGAGAGCATACGACGTCGCCGTCATCGGCGCCGGCATTATCGGGCTCATGATTGCGCGCGAATTGCGCGCTGCCGGGCTGACAGTGGCGCTCCTAGAGCGGAGCGAGGTCGGCAAAGAGGCGTCGTGGGCGTCTGCTGGCGTGCTCATGAGCAGACCCTATCCCTACGAGAGCATTGCCGACTTTAGGCTGCGGGTGGAAGGCAGCGAGATGCTGCTGGCTTTGGGTCCCGTGCTTGCAGATGAGACTGGCATCGATATCGAGGCCGTGCGTCACCCTGCTCTCCATCTTGCCCATACTGCGGAAGATGAAGCCAACATGCGGGCGCTACAACCGCAGTTAGAAGGGGCACGCCTTGGCTGTGAGTACATCAGCTCGGAGGAGGTTCAGGCACGCCAGCCAGAGATCACGCTGCCGGTGGCCCTCGGCATGTTGACGTCGTGCGCGAACATCGAGAACCGTCGCTTGCTGCGTGCCTTGGAAGTCGGCGCGCGCAAGGCGGGAGTCAATGTTCTTACCGGCTGCGACGTCCGGGCACTCCAAGTTGAAGGCGGCAAGGTCACTGGCGTGCGCACGGCAAACCAAGCCTTCCATGCCGGAGCGGTCGTCAATGCGGCGGGCAGTTGGGGCGGCACGCTGCAAGGAGCACCTGAGCACATTCCTGTGCAGCCGGAACGTGGGCAAATGCTCTCCCTCCACGCGGATGCCGTTGCGCTCAGACACCTCATCAACCTGCCGCAATTCATAGTCATCCCGCGCAGGAGCGGACGTATCGTCCTTGGTGCGACAACGGAGAAGGTGGGCTACGACAGGCGCAACACGGCGGGAGCGATCCAAGGCATGCTTCACGCCGCCATCGAGGCCATCCCGGCCCTGGCGGCAGGGACAATCGAGGAGCTGTGGTCGGGATTCCGTCCCTTCAGTCCCGACGGCTATCCCTTGGTCGGACCTTCCGCGCTCCCTGGCTATTACTACGCCGTCGGCCACCACAAGCTAGGCATTCAACAAGCGCCCATCACCGCTGAGATTGTCAAGGATCTCGTGACTACCGGCAAGACCAGCCGCCCCATTGACCATTGGATCCCCACCCGCTTTGGAACATCGGCGAGATGATCGCAAGCGACAATCTAGACCGTCGGCAGTTGCCTTCTTGCGAAACACTACGGTCAGTCAACGGTCGGCTTCATGGCAGCAGCCACTCCCTAATTTTAGACCCGTGCATAACCCTCGCCGCAGCGAGAATGTCCCTTCTCCCGTCGAGGGAGAGGGCGAGAGCCTGCCCCGTACTCGATACGCTGGATCGAGTACGGGGGTGAGGGTGAATCTCCTGAATTCTCTACTTAGCATAGCGTTTCCTGCGCTGCTTCATATTGACACTGCACAGCACAAACGGCAATTGTAGCAAGAACACCCCTCACCCCGACCCAATCCCCAAGAGGCTGTCTCATAGGTCGACTCGATTGGCTAAATCGTGCTTCGACAAGGGCTTAGCGCAGCAGGCTTCGCGTAGCCCTCAGCACGAACGGATTGTTGCCTGTTACGTTCGCCCTGAGCCTGCCTGTCCTGAGCCTTTCGAAGGGTCGAAGGGCAAGTCTACACGGAGCGATGCGTTTATGAGACGGCCTCCCAAGGAGACGGAGGTTTTCTCATCTGCAGGTGAGTTGCGCAACGGTCTCCTAATTAGACAAACCGAATACACGGGTGTCGGGCTTGAAGACGGCCCAAGCAAACCAGAAGTGGTTGCCATTCACGATGGACTGCAGTTGCTTGCCGGTCAATGGTCCTGCAATCGCGCGGCCAAGGACATTCCACTGCGATTGAGTTTCCGTATCCACAATTTTCCCGTCGTCATTCACTTGAAACTTCAGCGTGGCACCGTCGACTACCGGCGCGAAAACACCGGCGGCGCCAATGTCTGCACCAGAGAATGGAGATATCGCGCCGGGTTGGTGAAATACCACTATCGGCTCGCCGCCGACGGAATCTTCCACTACCCGCTGCTCCGCCAGCACGTTGAAGGGATAGGCGGCATCTTCGCCATTCAGCGACACCGTGACCACTCGTTCCATGGCGGGCAGGCGACCGTCTACCTCCTCATAGAAGAGGAAGGGCGATCGAGAAATGTCGTCATAGCCGAGATACGGGTTTCTGCCATACGATCGGGGATTGCCGGTTTCGCGCGAGAGCACCGGACCTTCAGGATGCGTGCTGCGGAAGTCTGCGAAAGAAACTATCGACGCCGGCACCGTGGTTAGTTTCTTGCCGGTAAGTTCGCCTACGATGGCCGTTCCCGTAATCTGCTGCCACCAACTCTCCGTCTGACGGTCGTACATGATCAAGTCGCTGTAGCGCAAATTGCCGCTAACACCAAAGTCATACGTGGTGCCATCCAGGCGCCGGTCGAAAGCAATCGCGGTATTGCAGAGCGGGCAGAATGTCACCGTGACCGGCACTCCGCCGATGGTGTCGTTCACAATCTCGTGCCAAACCAGAATTTCAATCGGATAGGCCTTCGCCTCTCCGTTGACTTCAACCACTACAACGGGTTTGCGATCATCAAGGTATGCTGCGGCTTCATCGGACGTGATGAAGGCCGGGTCGTCAATTGGGGGGATGCCATCTTTGCCGGGACCGCCTGAGCTGATTTCGCTCAGCGGCACGCTATGCTTGGAAAAGTCAGTCTTCCACCCAAATGTGGAGAACTGGAGATTAGCGGGAAGCTCCGGTGAGGGAGAGGGTTGCACAGCCTCTGCTTCAGGAGTAACGGCGGGCTCGACTTCCTCTACGGTCGTGTCCTCCCGCGTCTGTCCGCAGGCCACTGCGGCTACGATAGCGACCGATGCGGTGCCGGCCGCTAGCAGAATGTTGCGTCGACTCAAGAGGTTGCGCGGGGTCCTGTTCACTGGCTGACTTCTCCTTTTCACGTGTCCTGTTGCGCGCCATGGACGACATTCTCTAGCGCAGAACGGTCTGTCAGAGTAATCCGTTTCCGTCCGATTTCGAGATAATTCTCATGCTTCAGCTTGTCCAACGTCGCCGTAACGGTCTCGCGATAGACGCCGAGCATGTCCGCCAAGTCCTGATGCGTAAGCCCCTGAATCTCATCGGAATCCTCTGCGAGCCGCAAAAGCAAAGCCGCTGTGCGGGCCGGCATGGTCAAGAATGCGCTCTCGTGTAGGCGCTCTTCGGCTTCCTGAAGTCGCTCGTTGAGCACTTGAATGAGGCGTAAGCCGATCCTGGGATAGGTGACGAGGATGCGTTCCACCTCAGTGCGGCCCAGTGTGCACAATGTTACGTCATCCACTGCTTGGGCCACCGAATCTCCCATCGCCTGCCCAAAGAGCGGCATTTCTCCGAAGAATGTATCCGGCCCCAGCATTGCCAGCACGAGCTTGCGGCCTTCAAATGATATGCGGTAGAGCTGAACGCGGCCCTCTTTGATAAGAAAGAGCATCTCTCGGTTATCTTCGGGCGTGTGAATTACCCCTCCCTTGTTTATGTGCACCGTCGCGCTGGAATGGTCTATCTTACTAATTTCATGCGGCAGAAGGTCGGCGAAGATTTCAATCTTGGAAATACAGGAAAGCGTATGGTTGTAAAGTCCCAATCGACCGTTCTGCCGTTGGCTTGTCCGCAGTTCCTTTGATCGAGAGGATACTCGGTAGTTTCTCATGCGGCTAATTCCATTTGCAGGGCGGCAGCGAATTGCACTGACCTGGAGCCGATCTCTGTCCCTAATTGAGAGCATATCATGCTCACGAGCAGCGTTTTGTACGCGAGACTACATTACGGCAGCGATGAGGGTTTTCGCACTCGCACCTCGTGCGCAGACTTGCCGATTCCGGATGTCAGCGGCGTCAGCCGGGCAATGGGGAAGACTCGAAAGGTGATTCTTCAGATCCCAAAGTTGACGGTCTGCCGGCACGTTGCGCCACAGAAAAGATGTCCAATGCAGGAGCCCGGGCGCCAACTTAACGGACCGAAGAGGGGTCCTTCAACGCGGGAATTGGCCTCGCCTGAAAGTCTCGCAGTTGCCTAGCTGAAGAACGGGTTGTGGTCTCGCTCTTCCTGCACGGTCGTGGCCGGACCGTGCCCTGGCAAAAGACTTGTCGCGGGCGGCAACGTGAGAACGTGCTCTCGAATAGTCTGCAGCATCTTGGGGAAAGCTAGACTGCATCTTCCCATCGAGCCGGCAAACAACGTGTCTCCGGTGAAGGCGGCATCCTCGACCACGTAGGTGACGCTCCCCGCGGTATGGCCCGGAGTAGGGACGACCAGGACGGAAAAACCATCAAACTCCACCGTCTCGTTGTCTTTCAGTATCCGTATGCCTCCACTAAAAGCTCCTCTTGCAAGATTTTCGTCGGCAGTGTGGACATGGACGGCTGCGCCGGTCTGCTGCTGAATCGTGTCCGCCGATTCCGTGTGGTCGCCGTGTCCGTGCGTGAAGAGAATTGCGAGCAAGCGGAGTCCAGCCTGATTGACGCGCTGCACAACCTCATTCGCCAGCCCACCAGCATCGATGAGCAAGGCGGTCTTTGTCTTGTTATTGACCAGCAGGTAGACGTTTGCGTTGTACTCTGCGACGAGAAAGTGCTCGATATCTATATTGTCACCGGCCGTGAAGCCGCATGGTGCGGGTTCCCATTCTTCACGTGCAATTGCCCCAAGACGCTCCTCTTGCAGCCCAAGTGCGGCGGCAAGTCGGCCCACAACGGCCTGATCGGGCGTGAGTGTGTAAGCCTCCATCTTCTCAACATCGCCTGCGCTGACACCCACTTGCTCCGCCACTGCGTCAACGGTCAATCCCAACCCTCGCCGTGCCTTGCCGATGATGTCACCAAACTCGTCTTCCAATGCGTATGCCATAGCTCAAACTCCTCGTACTGCTGATACATCGTCACGGATGTTCTCATTCATTAGCTAGCACCCCTCGCACTAGCGGTTACAATTCGCATCCTAAGGACAAAGAGCATGCAGAGTAGAATCCCGATCAACTCACAGCCCGCTCTATCGGAATCAACGTGGGGTCAGGAGAATTCATCTCTTTCGCAGCCGTTTGGAAATGCTTGACGACTATCGGATGGCAGGTAAAGACGAGAACTTGATTGGTTCTTGATAGTTGCACAAAGGCCATTGCGGCCCGCAGAGCCCGCTCAGGATCAAAATTCACAAGCACCTCATCGACAATCACAGGCAGCGGCTCCGTCCGTTGGCTGAGTTCTTGCACCAAGCCAAAACGTAGTGCGAGGAACAACTGTTCACGCGTGCCGCGGCTCAATTGCAACGGCTCTCTTTTGACTTCGTCTTTACCACTGACTCTGATAGTCTTTTCACCTAGAGGGGCTGTAACCTGGTCATAGCATCCGCCCGTAATTTCGCCAAAAAAAGCCCTAGCGTTACGGACAACACCAGGCTGCCGTTCACGTTCAAACGTGCTACGCGCTTCTTCCAGGAGTCCCTCCGCAAGCCGGTGCTTTATCCATTCTCGGGCATATTCACCGAGTTGTGCCCGCAAAACGCCGCGCTCTGCCCTTAGTGCCGAGGACTCCTCTTCGCCCGTGAGCGCCTGCAACGCATTATTTATCGAACCACGCTCGGAAGCCAATTCTGTCAAGCGACTTTGTTTCTCTGCCAGTTCTTCTTCAAGCCGGCTAGTCTCATCGTTGATAGCCTGGATATTCGTCTCTTGGAGGGACGTCTTCAGCGCCTCAAGCCGCTCGCCGGGTCCGCTGACTTTCTGTAGCCGACCGCTCAATTCGCTCCGCTTTTCCTCTAGATTGTGTCTTAGCCGGTACGCGGCTTCCCGTTCTCGAAATTGCTCGACGTTCGCGGCGCCCCCGGAAGCAAGCAGATCCGATTTCTCTCGCTCTACTGCCTCGAGATCACTCTTGCGTTCTTCAATTCGGCGCCTGGCCTTCACCAGTTCTGTGGCCGCCGTCTCTCGCTCTCCAACTCTCTTCTCAATCTCTTTTCGCAACGCAACAAGCTCATCGACGGCAACTACAACGCTATTTGCATCGCTTTCATCAATTGCAATCCCACATTTTGACGCTAACGGTTCTGTGACTCTGCGATAATCGCAAATGCTCTGCCGGATGGTAAGAGCACGCTGCTGCGATTCGCGAACAACCCGCAGCCGATCTCGCCCAAGTTCTACTCCTGCCCGAATCTCCTCTATCGCCTGAGCGTTCCAGGAATCGTGCAGACCTCGTGCTCTTAGCCAGTCCTGCCACTCTAGTTTAGTTGCCCCAAGCAGCGCAGTTGCCGTCTTGCGGCCTTTTTCAGACTGCTCCAGTTTGCTTTTCCGGTTCTTGACCACTTCCCTGGCAGCGCGGAGCTTCTCAACAGCACTTTCCCACTTGCGGATTTCTTCCTGCTGCCGATCCAAGTCTTCTAGGTAGGACATGAGTGTCGCTTCATCAATCGCTGCAAGATCAAGAGTAGCACCGCTTTGTGCCAACGCCGACTGATGCTCTTCCAACTCAGTTTCCGAACGCTTCAGGGATTTTCGGATTTGGTCCGCCAGCGGGGACTCAGCAACCGTTTTAATTCTAGTGTTAGACACAAGGACATACGCCACAACACAAACTATCGCCAGAGCAACGAGGCCATTCCATGTAAAAGAGGATTCCCCAAGCAGCGCGCTTGCTAGCAGAAGTCCAAGTATGACTGCGGCGACAAAGAGAACAATTCCAATTTGCTTAAATCCAAAAGCTGATCGTGAGGCAGGACTGCCCAGGGCGTTGATCTGATCTTGAAGACCGTTGATCCTATTGCGAACCTCATTCACTTTGCTCAACAGCAATTGCGCTTCGCGAACGCTCGCTCGGCGCCGGCTAAGCTGTTCCTGATCGAAACTTGGTTTTGTAGCTTGCGCAAGCTCTTCGTCAATAGCCTTTTCTGCTTCCGTAGCTTCCTGAAGCACTTCTCTGCTCTGAGCAACTTGAGCATTGCGTTCATCCACTGCCTTTGTAGCTTCTCGCAACCCATCCCCGAACGCTGCAATCTCATCTCGCACCGCAATTGAAAAGTCGAATTGCTCAAGCCGGGCTTCGTCCCAATCTACGCCAAGGTCACTCAAGACTTTGCTTAACTCTTCTTGACGTTCGCCGGTTTCGGTCTCCCGCTTTGGCAAGTCTCGCAAGGCACTTATTATGCGCTCTCGTCCCTGCGAGAGCTTATCTATGGCTGTAGAGTGCTCAAGAATCGACTCTCGGTCGATGTCCACACTTGCCGCAGACTCAGCAGCTTTTGCCTGCGAGAGTGCACCATGAAATTCCCGCCGGGCACTCCTAAACCGTTCTACCAAAGCTTCTAGGCGAATCAAGCCATCTTCCGGGAAAGTGATAATGGATTTTGCATCTGCAAGCGCCGCCTCGATACCAACGAGGTCATTCCAATCATCCCAGCTCACTGCCAATTGGCCCTGCCATGCAAGTCGTAACGAAATTTGTTTGTGCTCAATCCGGATTAGTTTACCTTCCTCCTCTAATCTTTCGAGTCTCGCTGATAGCTCGCTGAATTCCGCTGCATTTCCCGCAATACGCCGCAACTTAATCTCAATTTCCTTTAGTTCTGCAGCGACTCTTGCGCATTCTTGCTTGCTTCCGCCCTTTAGGAAAAGCTTGTTTTGCCTTTCGTTGACCGCCTTCAAGGCAGCGGGGAGTTTAGTTACGCCCATGCCAGCGCTGTAGATTTGACTATTGACATTTTCGTCCTTCAACAGATCGTCGCTATACAATTCATCGAGGGCAAAAGCAAAAATACTCTTAAACACATCACCGGTTTGGTGGCCCACGAGCCGGGCAAGCGTGGCCTCATCTTGGATAACTCCAGAATCGTTGGTGATCGTCATCGGCACGCCACCAGGCTCTTCTATACGGTGGACTGTGTAGTATTGTCCGTTACAATCCTCAATGTCAATGCTCCCGCCGTGTCTGCCGCCGGCTAATGCGGGATAATGCTGGGCACGATTCCGCTTCGGAAACCCAAACAAGACACAGCGCACAAATGCGAGCAGTGTGCTCTTCCCCGCTTCGTTTAGTCCGTAGAGAATAGTAACGGGGGACTCGATTGGACCAAAACTGCAATCTGCAAAGTGACCAAAGCCTTCGATGTGAAATCGTTGTATTCTCACGTTTCGTCAACCTCAGTCAGTAAGTCTATGGCTATAGACTCGGCTTCATCGATCAGATCGGATAGCTCTATTTTCTCATGCAACTCGTCCGGCAAGTCACGGCGAAATCTGTGATGACGCAAGAGTTCATCAAGATTGGCTCTCAGCCGATCCTGCAATTCATGGTCATTCTTCGCCCGATTGCACACGCGCAAGAACTCGGCAACAAAGTCGCTCCCTACCACTCTCTCCGCTCGATTAAACGGCGACGCGCTCTGATTCTCAATGCGTTCGCACCAAGTAAACGGTGAATAATCACTCCAATATTTGTTTATTTCGTCCCGCAATTCCTCGACAAAATTGTCTCTGCGCAGCACGGCGCTCAAAGATCCTCTGCCCGTGAGCGTGAGTCGCACGACCACAGATCGCCCATCAGCTTTAGAAAGGGTTTCCCGCAAGAGCTCGCCAAGATCGTCAAGTAATTCCTGCTCTGTCTGCGAATCGGAGATATCAAACCTGAGACTTGCCCAGCGCACCACATCGGTGCAGTGAAAAGCGTGTTGTATGCTTCTGTCGTCGGCTACTTCGACCAGATAAACACCCTTGGCCCCAGTCTCGGTTGGATTCTTACCTTGCGGGTTGCCGGGATAAGCGACCGTTGGTGTACCGTCTCGTAGTATTTGTCGTGCGTGAACGTGGCCAAGGGCCCAATAATCTACCCCAGTCTGCTCTAAGTCACTCAATGTGCAAGAAGCGTAAGCATCGTGGTTCGGATTACCACCCACATTGGCATGCAACAGGCCGATAGAAAAACGATCCGGGTCTACTCTCCCAAGTTGGTATACAAGATTCTCCCTAACCTCACGAACGGGGTAGCTTATGCCATAGACAACCGCAGAATCGGGGCTCGAATCAAAGAATGGCACACACTCAAATGCTCGGCCAAAACGATGGCAACTTGACGGGTAAGTCAACTGCGCCTCCCAGCCCTCCAATGGATCATGGTTGCCGTGACAAATGAATGAGCGTATTCCCGCTTCATGTAGTCGTTCTAATCCACTTACAAACGCCCGTTGAGCGCGAAGACTACGGTCAGCACTGTCAAAGATGTCTCCTGCTACCAGCAGGGCGTCCACCTGCTCATCTATGCACAAGTCAATTAAGTTCTTGTACGCTTCAAAAGTAGCATTGTGCAGAGCTTTCGCCACACTTGGTGGGGCGACGGCCCTTAAGCCCGAGAAGGGACTATCCAAGTGCAGATCGGCGGCGTGGACAAACCTAAGTTTACTCATTCTTGTTTATGCCTTTGTGGCTAGACTACGTCCATCTTTCGATGTGTATGTCATGCCCTATAACCCTCAAACTATCTGCCTCAAATGAAGTGAGCCTGTACGTTTAGTCCATCCGCTCAATCAGTATCGGTGAATCGCCGGACACGTTCTTGAGAGCAAATAGATTGCATTCCACCCGTCCAAAGACGTTTACGGGTGAGGCGGGTCTAATCTCGTCGCCGTGGCTCATGGGAGTCGGCCCAAAGAAAATACAAAAAGCGCTGCCGGGCGGCCAGTAGCCGAGATCGCCCAGCTCTACTACTTCCTGAGCGTTGTCTTCCGTTAGCGCCACCGGGATGCGAAAGTAAATCTCGTCACCCCACACGTTGGCGCTGCCTTTGATAGGCAGCGCTTCCCAGATCGCTTGGGCAGTGTCTGTCTCATTCAGCGTCGCTGCTGCTTCCAATTCGCCGCAGCGGATGCGAATACGTTTTGTCATAGGGCACTCACCTGGCCGGGTCTCCATCCACTCGCTCTCATTCTGTAACACGTGCAAGAGCCAATTGGCAAGTAAGTAGATTCTCTCAACTTGCCTAAACCTGACTTCAATCTTGGTGGCGAATGACCCATAGAGTTAGTTCTTCTCTTCAAGCCGCACGCGCACGACGGTCAGCCCAAGTGACGGTGCAACCACGTCTATCTGTCCGCTGGCATCCACGGTGGAAGAACCGCAATTCGGCCTGACTACATTTGGCTCTTCCCATGTGTTGTGTGCCTTGGGGTCGCCGCCGGTGAGCACCGCAGTCTTCAGGGCGGCGGTTGCGCGGCGATCTCCGAATGAAACCTGGACTTCAACATCGTCTGTCAAGCTTCTGTTGACGAGAAAGACACAGACGGAATTGCTTTCTGCGTGATAGCTTGCCGTCACGTCCAGCACCGGGACTTCCCCTCTGGACCCAGCCGTATACGTCGGACCATCCACAATCGGCGTGAGCGAAAGTCCCTGTGCATGCTGCGAGAATAGTTGCAACGGATAGTAGATGCTCTGAATGAGCATGCCGTCAGGCTTTGTGAGAATGGGTGCGATGACATTGACGACTTGGGCGAGGCAGGCGATCTTCACGATATCGGCGTGCCGCAAGAAGCTGTTCAAGAATTGAGCGCAGACCAGCGCATCCTCCAGGTTATAGACCTCCTCGATCAAGTGCGGAGCGGGAGACCAGGCGCCATCAATCTTGCGGTCCTTGTACCAGACATTCCACTCATCAAAGGCAACGTAGACCTGTCTATCGCTTCTCTTGACGCCACGCACATAGGCCAGAAGACCGGCGTAGTCGTTCAAGACCCGGTCTATCTCCACGCCCTCCGCCAGGAACCACGCGCTGTCATCCTGAGAATTGCGGCTGTAGCGGTGGGCGGAGATATATGCGACTTCCTCCCAGCAGGACTCCAGCACGACGCGGTCCCACTCCAAGTAGGATTCCATATAGCGACCGGAGGAGCCGCACGCCACGAGTTCTATGGCAGGGTCGATCCCACGCATGAGACGAGCAGCCTGCTGCGCCTTTCCCGCGTACGCTTCTGCCGAGCAATGGCCCGCCTGCCACGGGCCGTCCATCTCGTTGCCTAGGCACCAGAGGTCGATGCCGTAGGGTTCGGAGTTGCCGTTCTGCCGACGTGCATCGGACCAATGGGTGCCGCCCGGAAAGTTGCAGTACTCGACGAGTTCTGCCGCTTCGCGCGGTCCCAGCGTGCCTAAATTGACCGCCATCATGGGCTCAATATCCATCCAGCGGCACCAGTCCACAAATTCGTCTACGCCAAACGTGTTCGGCTCGATGCTCCGCCACGCGAAGTCCGGCCGCACAGGACGCCGGTCTTGCGGCCCCACGCCGTCACGCCAATCGTAGTTGCTGACAAAGTTGCCGCCGGGATACCGCATGTACGGCATTCCCAGCCGCCGCAACGCCTCACCCACGTCCGTGCGAAAGCCATTGGCATCGCTCAACGGACTACCCGGATCGTAGATTCCCTTGTAGATGGCTCTCCCCATGTGCTCGAGGAATCCGCTGAAGATGCGCCGGTCTATCTCGCCGACGTGGCGAGCGGTATCCAAGCGGATAGATGCTTCCACCCAAGACTCCGTTAGGAAACGTGACATCCGAAAGTGCAATCGGCCTGTTTAGCAATCCCTCAAATGTGTAGCAATGTTCAATTGCTCGAGGGAAAACTCAATTGAAATGACCTAAAGGCTAACAGTATTGGGGAGTTCCATTCGAACCTTCTCGATAAGCAAAAGCAATTCCGAATAGGTGTTGGGACCGCCAATAAAGTCCCATAGCTCGCTGCCAATCAAAACCTGCTTTTCCATGTCCATTATTTGTTTTGTGAATGAGTGCCCATAGCGATCTCGCGTCACGTAAGGATTGTAGGTCAGGCCCAAATACGCCCTGGATCCATCGATTCCTCGTCTGTTCATTATGGTCAAGTAATATAGCAGCTTTCTCTTCGACTCTGCAGCAACATCCAGATTTGGAAGAGGAGTCTTCAACTCGACAAACAAGGGCCTTTGTTCAAAGTCATCTATGTATAGGTCGGCAGTTACCGATCTGCTTGACTGTCCACCGCCACGCGAATAAAGGATGTCTCTCATCTCGCCCTCATGGTCAGGTCTTCTTGGAGACTCCCGTTGAGATTGAGGCGTCCGGAGTTCGGTCACAATCTGCTCGATCATATTTATAGCTGCATCGTTTACAGTGCCTTCAACAACGTGCTCGGTGTGTACACTTTTGTATTGACCAAGCGCAACGGCTTTGGCCAAAGTTGGGTAAAGCCTCGTGCCCATCGATGTCACAACGCTCCGCTCAACCCTGGCCGCCAAAATTGCTTCTTCAGGAAAGAAAATCTGGTGGAACGGATACCCGAGTCTTATGTCTTTGAGCGTCCACTTGCTCAGTTTGGGAATCTGACTTGCGGCAAATTCCTTTAGGACACCAAAGACAGCGTCTCTTGTCGTGGTATTCAACCCTACTATCCTTTTGCCGCCCAAATCAAAACGCTCTCGAAGAAATCTCCAGCCCTTCTTCCCGTCCTTCTGTTTACGTGTCTTTCAAGTCTAGTCTCAAGAGTCACTCCGATCTGCTTTTGGATTTTCTCGTAAAGACCGTACTTATCGTTGACGATAACCACCATGCGACCGCCCTTGGAGAGGCGCTTCTTGACGTTCTCGAACGAATCGATCATCTTCTTGACGTACTCAGCTTGCGCTCTCTGCGAGCTTCCTTTCGTGGCTGGACCTATCTCCTCCTCAGCCTTCCACTCTAAACCCAGCAACTCGTATGCATACCTATGTTGTTCATGATAGTCAATAAGCCCCACATATGGTGGCGAGGTGACTACAAGGTCGTATTTTGGGAACTGGGCCCTTCTCGTGTCGTCAGTAGTTACAAGTACGGCCACATTTTTGCGAACGTCAGCAAACTCACGAATTCGTTTGAGTGTATCGTTGCTATACCGCTTCAAGAACTGTGCAGAATTCTTTGTTGGTCTGCAGGTTCGGCTATGCTTATAGCAGTAATAAGGCTCAGTTTGAGGCTGCTTTGGAAAGTCGAGGTCAAAATGGGTTGTAAGGCGCGCCGACCTAGCTGCCCGTGACAAGATCACCCTGAGGACGTCACTGTAAGTGTAATCTTCAATGTGCTTCCGGTATGCTAGCAACGAATCTAGTGCTTGAGGCGCAAACCACGACTGTAGGTAGTCGCTCACGTTATACTCGGCTTTCTGTTCAAGCAACGAGAGTTGGTTAGTGCCAAGCGCCCTCTCCAACGCATCGTTTATCTCATACTTGAGTAGACTTAGGTCGTACTTGCCCGTCTTTACTCGGGTCATTAGGGTGTTGAATTCGGAAATATCACACCCTATCGCATTTATCCCTAGCGATGCCGCTTCAACCAAGGTTGTGCCCGAACCGCAAAATGGATCACAGACCGTTGTAGGCGCAAATTTACGTAGGAAAATCTCGACCAACTGTGGAACGAATTTTCCAAGATAGGGATGAAGACGATGGACATGCTTTGTCCGAATTCGCTCCGGCAAGTCGCTTTCGCGCCAGTTGAGATTGAGGACTTCTAGCTTCGTATTTGAATTAACTGAATCGAATGCGGTGAACGGGTCCGTTTGATAATCAGGATCGTACCCATGTGACCTATCGGCACCAAGAGATGATGTAGATGGGAGATTGGTCTTGGTCTGCTTCATAAAGAAACAGTAACCCATCCGAGTTCTTCCCGCCAATTCGGCGCGACGTCGCCAAACCTGTCCATGCGCAGTCCGCTTATGTCAACGCTGGACTCGCCGTGGAGCACCAATTCGCCCACAACCTTACCCGTGGCGGCTGCGATGGCGAAGCCATGCGCCGACGCGGAAACAAACACAAAGTTGCTCGGGTGGTCCAGGATGTCAAAGATCGGCAGGGAGTCCGGGGCCTGTTCAATCACACCGGCCCAACTCCGAATCACCGGTACATCCGCCGCTACTGGAAACAGGTCCGCAAGTCGTCTGGCAATATTCCGTATGAGGGGAGTGTTCGGTTTGCTGGGATCGGAGATCAGATCCACATCAATCCATTCGTGGGGACCGCCACCGTAGAGCAGATTACCCTTCTTGGCCTGGCGCCCGTAGAGTCCGTTGCCCACCAGGGCGCACTGAAAGAGTGGTTCTAAGGGGGCAGTGGCAATAATCTCCGCCCGTGCCGTCGCTAGCGGAACGCGCACGCCCACCATCTCTAGGAACAATGCCGTCTGTGGCCCGGCAGCGCAAACCACTGTGTCTGCTTCGATGTCGCCGGCAGACGTCTCAACCGCCGAAACCCTCCCGCCGGTGAGCTTGAAGCCGGTGGCAGCGGTGTGCTGGTAGAGCCTGCCACCCCTATCTTGAAATGCCCAGGCGAATGCCTGGACCGACCGCTGTGGGTTGGCGTGAGCACCCTTGGGAAAAAAGATTCCGCCGAGGGACCTATCGGTGACACAGGGTGCCATGTCCTGTATGTCGGATGGGTCCAACACGTCCACCTGCACGCCGAACCGCTCCCCGACTTCGCGCTCGGTCAAGTAGCGGCCCATTTCCGCTTCCGATACGGCGACTTGGAGCCTGCCCTTTTGCACGAATTCGGTAGGATACCCCAACTCATCATCCAGTGTCGGCCACAGTCGCACAGACTCCACCGCCAATGGCACCAAGTCCGGCTCGTCTGTGCGCTCGCTAATCATCCCGCCGTTGCGCCCGGAAGCCTCGGCTCCCACGACCCCTTTTTCAACAACGACGACGTCCTTGCCCGCCTTGGCCAGATGGTAGGCTGTGCTGAGGCCCGAAATGCCGCCCCCTATGATGACGACGTCTGCTCTGTTACTAGGCATATTGCCTCTCCGCTGATCTATAGATCACTGCCTACCCCAACACTCTACTCACGGGAATGAACCACTTCACCCAGTTTTCGCGCATCTCCTCGGTCTCATCGTGGGGCCACATCACATTCAGCGGCAGCGGTCGCACGGGTGGCCGGTAAGACATATAAGGTACATCTGAAATATTGGTACCCGACTCCGCAGCCAGCAGCAGCGCAGCCTGCTCGCGGCAGCGCCTGCCCTGACATTGGCCCATGCCCACCCGCGTGAGGCGCCTGACTTGGTCTGGATCGACCGGACCATCCTGCAATTGGGTTTGCAGGCTCCGACTGTTCATCTGCTCCGACCGCCAATCTAAGTAACGGGGCGGGTCCAAGTCTATGAGTTCCGCGCGGGTAACTTCCTCGCACTCGCAGACAAGCACATCCAGCCCGCCTACATTGACAAGTGACTGCAGCCATTGATGCCAAACTGAATGAACGGCGGCCGGGCTGGCAGCGACTGCCTCAGCCTGAATCTCGGCGCGCCGGGCGCGCGCCTGCGCGCTATCGATAGCGCCGAGCGACTCGGCAGCGGCGATGCCGGCGAGGCGACCTTGATTGCGGGCGACATTGTCGTCCAGGATCATGCCATCGTGGAATCCTGCAACGTCACCCGCGACAAACACATTTTCGACGCTGGTTCGCATACACTCATCATGGTTCGGCACGTATCCACCAAGCTCAGACTTGAAGGTTACGTCGCAGTCCAGAAGACTGAGGAGCTCTATATTGGGCACGAGCCCGATCGCTTGGCACACCGTATCGGCGGCGATCGTCTTCTCTGAACCGCTGACCGGCTCGTTGTGTTCGTCTACTGCCACGAGCACGACGGACTCGATACCGTCTTCGCCGCCGACGGCTTCCTTTAAGGTATGTGAGGTGTAAAGGTCAACGCCGTCTTGCTGCAGATCTCTTGCGAGGGACTCGTCGCCACGCACGGATGAGGACACGTCAACAATGGCGACTACCTCAATGTCATTTGCGAGTGCCATTCTGGCAGTGTGGAGTCCCACGTTGCCAGAGCCCATGATCACCATACGCCGCGCCGTCAATGCCTGGTAGCGACTTAGCAGCGCGTGAGCGCCGTTGGCTCCCATCGCTCCCGCCAGGTCTGAACCGGCAAACGAGAAGTTCAAGTCCCGGGCGCCGGCCGCCACGATGAGCCGGTCGTACTTTATGACCCACGATTGCTTGTCGTCGGCCAAGCCGAGTTGCGGACCATCGAGTCTCCGGCTGGTTTCCGTATTGCAGAAAACGCCCCAGACGCACGTGCCAAGCTGAACCTCGACACCGGCTGACTCCAACTCACTGAGCGCAGGGCTTGCCGCGGTCACCCTCTCCAACATTGCATTTCTATTCGCGAGTGAGGATGTGGTCCGCTTGCCGAAGAAAAGTGGTACGTCTAAGTCCATCATGGACTTGCCGATGGGATTCTCGTCAATGAGTGTGACCGGCACGCCGGCACGGGCGGGTTCAATGGCAGCAGTCGTGCCGGCCGGACCCGCCCCCACAACTACCAGCGGGTTTGTTTTCCTTCTTGCCCCCCCTTCCCCACTGGGGGCGTAGGTCCAGAT